>NZ_JBKQOT010000617.1:0-4399 GCF_052145395.1 Roseiarcus sp. | reverse complement strand
CCCAAACGACGACGCGATCGTCCGGCTGGTCGGCTCCATCCTGATGGAGCAAAACGACGAATGGGCCGTCCAGCGCGCCCGATACATGACGCTGGAAACGATCGCCCCCGTCAGCGATAATCCCATCATCCTGCCCGCCGTGGCCGGATGATCACCCCGGCCATGCCGGTGAACGACGATGCTCAAAGAGCTACACCACGCATTGGGACACGGTCTAAATATGGGCCCGACAATGCGCGGCCCGATCTAACTAAAGGAGGCCCCTACCCTGACCAGTCGCATCAATCGGGATGGCATTATGTGATACCCGTGATAATCTACATGGTTATTTGTGGCTTGTGCTTCTACATGGCGTTTCAGCAGCACAGTAGAGAATATTCTTCTTCGGATGAATTACTTAGCGGTTCAACTCAATACACTTACTAGTCCGAGCCAAAATAGTCTTTATGGCATGCTGACCTATACATTCCTGGCGTCTTACATTTAGACGATTCAGTATTTTTTCAGGCGAGTTTCAAATTTCGACCTGTCTCCTCTCTCGTTCTTCCAAGCTATTGTCCATATGCTTCAGGCTTTGTTTGTTTCTGCGGTGCTGTACCAATTCGGAATCGAAAATTTTCTTAACCCGATTGGACACACGATTGGCATTGACGGCAGTCAAATCGCGATCGTTGTCGCCTTCGTTGTGGGTTTGTATCCAAATCTCGCAATCGACGTCCTCGTTGCCCGGGTTCCAGCAATCAGGGCCAGAAGAGTGAGCGAGGATAGCAAGAGATTACAAGAAGACGTACCTCTGGACGCGATCGCCGGGATCGACCCGTTCATGAAATTGAGACTTGAAGAATTTGAGATCTACGATGTGCAGAACCTAGCGACCTTGAATCCCATACAGATTTTTGTCGAAACCCTGTACGGGCTATATGAGGTGATCGACTGGGTTGCGCAAGCACAATTGATACTGGCGGTGGGGCCTGGCGTAGCGGCTCAATTAAAATCTCTCCAAATACGAACGATATTTGATCTTAAGCACGCGATATATAATAATTCTCTACGAGAAATACTTCTGTCGATTCTCACACACAATCAGATAAAAGCACATTCCGCTCCAACCTCCCGCAGCGCGGTCGACTCAGTCTTCGATCCGTCGACCGTGACGCAGGGCAACAGCGCGGTCACGCTCGACGCGTCCTCGGACCTGGACTCGGTTATTCGATTTATTCGGGACGATCTACACGTGCAGAGGCTCCGTCAGGTGTGGGATGTCATCAGCAGTCGCCTGGAGCAGCGAGCGCTGATCAATCCCTCCGGTCCCGACCAGTCGCGCGCCGCAGAGGCTGCCCTAATTGGAGGAACGCCAAGCATCGTCGCCCCGGCGCACGCTTCGTCCGCTCCTGTTACGGCGCCGGCTGGATGATGCTAGCCCGCACAAATTACGGGTCACGCCTCGCACCTTCTTCGTGCGGGCGATGTGGCCATGGGCCCCGGGGCAAGTGTACGCGCTTAAAAGCGCGCACTTCTGAGGCGCCCGGGCCGCCCCTTAAAGCACGATGAAATGGGGTCGCGACGGTCAAACCCTCAGTCGACGGCCCTCGACCATTGCCCCGGCCTTCGGACCCCGCCGCGATGGCGCGACTTTTGATTGTGGAAAAGCAGAAATTACGGTATGATCCCTTCGTGCAAGCCTCAGACGAAGCGCAAACGGATCAACGCCGTCCTTAACTAAACGGGAAGTGGCCGTTTGCCCGGGGGACGGGTTGCATGACAAAGAAGATTCGCGAGAAGATTTTTTCGCAAACTCGAGTGTAACGCATTGAAAGGTCACGATTCACGGGTGAATAAAAGGGTCAAATCAGCGCCGAACGCATGCCGAACGCATGCCGAACGCCTGTCGAACGCATGCCGTACGCGCACTGAATGGCGCCGGATGGGGCCCGAATGGGCCTCGCTCCACGGACGCCCGGGGAAATCCAAATGTCTCGCGCCGACGGCATCCAGGCGACCGGCTGTTTTGGAATCGTGGATGGACTCGTCGCCAGGGCCCGTCGACAGACGGCCGCTTCGACACCCAGAGGTTGGCCACAATAATGGAGGCCGGTTTAACCTAAAGACATCATGCTCTAATCTAGTCCAGCGCGTTGGAGTAGGCGAGGAAGCGGATGATCGACCAGCGGCCGTCGGGACCGCGGCGGAAGACGTCGAGGCCGGATTCTTTCGAGGCGGCGGGCGAAGGGCCGCGCTGGACCGTCACCGACCAGACGAGCCGCACGAATGCGAGGTCGCCGCTGACGAGGATCTCCTGGATGTCCGGGGCGTAGCGAATCGTCCGCGTGCGGTCGGCGAGCGCCGAAGCGATCCGCCGGCAAACGCCGTCGCGCCCCTCGTCGGCGCGGCCGCGCATAGTCGATAGGAGATCAGGAGCGAAGATGTCGCAGGCTTCAATCGCGTCGCGGGCGTTGAACGCGTCGGCCCAGGCCTTGAGCCGCGCCGCGATCGCCGTCTTGTCCGCGTCCGGGTCGGCCCGCGCCGGCGAAAGTGCGAAGATTCCGATGAGGCCGGCGGTGAGGGCCGGGCGGACGGTCGTGACGAAACTGCGCATCGGCGCTCCCAGAACAGCGCGAGATCGGCGGATGGCCGCCTTGCCGCGCCCTTCACGACGGCAACGAAAAGACCGACTTCCGCCCAATCGCTCGAGCGGGGCGGCCTGGTGCTGAACTACCGCGCCGGCGACATGATGTTCCGCGAAGGCGACCCCGCGACCTGCATGTATATCGTGCTGAAAGGTTCCGTCGAGATGTCGACGCGGGACAAATCCGTCGCGACGATCCCCGAAGGCAAGCCCCTCTGCATGCTCTCTATCATCGACAAGAAGCCTCGGGCCAACAGCGCGCGTGCGAAAGAGGACTGCGAGCTCGCCCTGCTCGACGAGCGGACGTTCCGCGTCATGGTCGAGGAGACGCCCGACTTCGTCTGGTACGTGATCAACGAGTTCGCCTCGCGCCTACGTGCGACCGGCGGGCTGCTGTAATTCCTGGGCGCCGCCCGAAAGCAACGGGTCCGCGAGGGCGGTCGCATTACGGGGCGTAATCGAGTTTCGAAGTCTTCAGCTCGGCAATGACCGAGGCAATTCTGTCACTAACAATCACGGCGCCCGCGTGATTGAGATGTTGGCGATTGTAGTAGAGCCCCGAATTCTGCGCCAGATCGCTGTTGTCGATCACAGCGCCGTATTGGCTGAGAAACGCTCGGTCGCTCGAGGGTTCCGTGTCCTTGTAGCTAGGCATGAAGACGAAGATCAGCCGCGCCCCGTGCGCTTTCGCCAGTTCGGCGATTGCGCGGAGGTAAACCCGGTCGTCGCCGTCATTGCAGCACCGCATTAGCAGCCGGGAGATGCGGGTGTCGTCCGGCCGGGGCAGAGGTTCAGCATCAAGGACGTCGGCGGGCACCTCGGCGGCCATGTCAATCGCCTTTCCCTCTATGACAAAATGACCGGTCGAGTAATCCGACTTCGTTCGCGCATAAGCTTCCCGATCGAACGTGTCGCGAAGGCCGGCCAATTCGGGAAAGAGCCGCGCGAAGAATAACTGCGCCTGCCGAGCGGGGAGGAAGGCGAGATCATAGGCATAATTATGCAGCAAAGAAGCCGGCGGAAATGCAATCGCCGCCGCCGGAGCAACCTTTTTGAACTCGGGATGGCCGAATTCCGTCCGCGGTTCGCTGACGCCGACCACGACAACCTTCGGCGATTTGACCTTGAAGACCTCGGCGAGCACGGCCCAGTGCAGATTGCGCCCCTCGCCGGGTACGGAGAAATTGGCGACATGGACCGGTTGCCCCCGCTCGGACAGCCGCTGCTCGACCTCCGGCATACTTACGCCAAAAAACGTCCTGGAAGGCCCGACGACGACCACATCGATGGGACGATCATCGAAGTGAATTCGCTCGTAGGCCCATTGAAGCGTATCGAACAGGGGGCGGTCGGCGAGTTGCCAGCGCTGATACGGGTTGTCGGGAAGCAGGCACGCCAAGGCGCAAAGCGCCAGCGCCGCGGCGAGGCTCGCGCAGATTGTGCGCAAGGCCTCGGCGCCATTCATGGGAGCGCCCTCCATCCGAGCCTGCTGGGCGACGACGCCAAAGGACGCGGCGGGCGAAAGATCGCCGCGACGATGAAGGCGACCCCGAGCAGCATCAGGCGCGACCTCCCCTCGTCGCTCTTGCCGCTCACGATCCTGAGCCCGATTGCGTAGGTCGTAGCGCTCGCGGTGATCAGGAGCAGCAGGTAAACCCAGCTCGACAACGCGTAGAATGCGTAGGACAGCGCGAGCAGATAGATCGCTCGCAGCCGACCAGGAATCCAATAGAAAGCGATCCCTGCTGCCGCGAGGCCAACGTAAAAGAGCGG
>NZ_JBKQOT010000616.1:0-3554 GCF_052145395.1 Roseiarcus sp. | reverse complement strand
ATCATCGGGCGCAACGTTCGCCTCTACCAGGCGGTGACGCTCGGAGCCAAACGCTTCGAGGTCGATGCTTCGGGCGCTCTGGTCAAGAATGCCCCGCGCCATCCGATCGTCGAGGACGACGTCGTCGTCTATGCGGGCGCGACCATCCTCGGCCGGGTCACGATCGGCAAGGGCTCGTCGATCGGCGGCAATATCTGGCTGACGAACAGCGTGCCGCCCGGCAGCAGCATCACTCAGGCCAAGGTGCGCAACGAATCGTTCGACGACGGCGCGGGGATCTGATCATGGCCTGGCGAACCGCCCTTCGGATCTTGTGGCGCGCCGCCCGAGGCGGACTCGCTCATCTCAACCGCATTCTCGCCGAAGGCGATGACCCGAATGACATGGTGTTCCAGGCGCGGCCTACGAACCTCACGCAATCGCAGGATCGCGAATGGTTGTCGAGGCCCGAAACTCGCGAACCCGCGCTGACTGAAGCAGGCCGGCTAGGGGCCGACCGCTCGACAGCGGCGCGAAGACGTCAACGTCGAGAGCGACCTCCGCGGCCGGCGTCGAAGGAACGGTTGCGAACCCAGAATAAAGCGCCATGCCGGCGGCCATGGCGAGGACGAAGAGCGCGGCGCGTCTGACGAGACAGCCGATGTCGGCGATCGCCGGGCCCGGATGAATGTCGATGCCCGTCTGGGAATGCGCGACCTCCGCGACGATGCGGGCGAGCATCGTCACGCCGAGATCATAGAGCGCGTGCGCCAGCCGGTGACGGATGACGGCGGCGAAGCCCGGAAAGCAGAAGACGATTTCGTCGATGCTCTTGGCGGAAGGATCGCCCTCGAACGCGGCGCGCACGTCCGTGTCGAGCACCGCGCGGACGGATGGAAGCTCGGCGGCGAAATCCCTGACGATGTCGGGGGCGCGACGCGGCGAATCTATACGGCTGTCGCCTTTCCATTCTTTGGCCAGCGCCAGTTCGAGCTCGATTTGCCGCTGCAAGGCGTGCAAGGCCCCCTCGAGCGTTCGAAAGGCGGGCGAGGCCGCAGACGCCGTGCCCGCTGGTGCAGCCGTTGGAGAGCCGCGTGCCGAAGCCGACCAGCAGTCCCCCGGCGATCAGGGTCGCGGCATTGGCTTCGATTGAGGGCGCCGCCGGCGCGAAGAGAAAGCTCGCGACGAGTGGCGCGGCGATGAGGCCCGCGAGCGCCGACGCGCGCCACTGCCAGTCGCCCGCGCGCGGCGGAATGAGCCCGCCGAGCAATCCCGAGGCTCCGAGGATCCGTCCGTTTTCTAGCTACTTTCCGGCGCAAAATGGAAGGCCCGGATCGTAGCGGTTTCGTAGCTGGGCGGGAATAGAAGCTGCAAGTTCGGACGGTTTTGTGCCGGACGCGGTTTCGCTCGGGTCGACGATCAGCCTGCGAGATTTTTTGTGATGAATGGCGGTTGACAGATGGCGACGAATCGGTCTCATCTATAAGAATGAGACAAGAGCGACTGATCGCGTCGCGCGAGAAGCTGCTGGAACGATTGCCGGTAACCTGTGAGATCCTGCGCGGATCGCTGCTGGAGAGGACCATCCGCAACCACGCTCGCGGCTGCGCCAAATGCGCCAGCGGCGAGGGTCACCCCTTGTCGGTGCTGACGGTGAGCTATCCGGGCGGGCGCACGCGGCAGTTCAGCCTGCGCGGCGAGATGGTTCAGATGGTGCGCCGCTGGCTGGCGAACTATCAGGAGCTCAAGCAAGCCATCGAGGCGATTTGCGAGCTCAATCACGAACTGCTGCGTCCGGATGAGGCGGCAGCGAGAACGCGGACAAAGCGCCGTGATTGAGATGCGGCGAGCTCAGCTGAGCTTCGGCGACGGATTGATCGCCGGGGAAGTGAAGGATCTGCGCGAGAGCTGGATGAACCACGCCGACCGACTGCTGGATGACGAAACCATCGTTGCGACGGTTTACGAAGCGCTTGGGCGGCGCCACCCCAAGAGCCGCAGTCGCGGTCGCCGAGGCTCGCCGGCCGAGATGGTCCTGCGTCTCTTGATCCTCAAGCATGTCCGCAACTGGAGTTACGAGGTTCTCGAGCGCGAGGTGCGCGCCAACCTGGTCTACCGCGACTTCACGCGGGTCGGCGGCGGCAAGATGCCGGACGCCAAGACGATGGGTCGCTGGGGATTGGTGGTCGGGCCGGAGGTGATCAAGCGGGTTCACGAGCAGCTTGTGGCCATAGCACAGGCTGAGGGCATTGCGGCCGGGCGGCGAATGCGTGTCGACACGACGGTCGTGGAGACCAACATCCATTATCCGACCGACTCGAGCCTGCTCGGCGACGGCGTGCGCGTGCTGACGCGGGTGATGAAGAAGATCACTGCGATCGCCGGCGAAGCCGGCGCGACACTCCGCGACCGCAGCCGGAGCGTGAAACTGCGTGTGCTCGAAATTGCGCGAGCGGCGCGCGCCAAGGGGCCGCAGAGCCAGGAGCGGCTCAAGCAGGGCTACGGCAGACTGCTCGACTCGACCAGCCGGGTGGTCGGCCAAGCGAAACGGTTCGCTCGGGAGATCGCCGATGGCGTCAAATGGGCGGGCGACGTCGTGGCGCAACTCGCTTTGGAGGGCCTGCGTCAGCAACTCGATGCGATGGCGCCGCGGGTCAAGCAGGTGATGAAGCAAGCCCGGGCGCGCATCTTTGGCGGCGACACCCGCGCCGAAGGCAAGCTTCTCAGCCTGTTCGAGCCGTCGACGGAGGTCATCCGCAAGGGCAAGGCGGGCAAGCCCAACGAGTTCGGCAAGATGGTCAAGCTGCAGGAGGCCGAGAACCAGATTGTCACCGACTACGAAGTCTATGATCGGCGGCCCAACGATGCCGACCTGCTGATCCCGGCAATCGAGAGCCATCAGGCCCGGCTTGGACGGGCGCCGTACTTGGTGGCGGCGGATGCGGCCTTTTACTCCGGCAAGAACGAGGCTGCCGCGAAGGCCAAAGGCGTCAAGCGGGTTTGCGTTCCCAATCGCTCCACCAAGAGCCCCGAGCGCAAACGCGAACAGAAAAAGCGCTGGTTCCGCAACGGGCAGAAGTGGCGGACCGGATCCGAGGGGCGCATCAGCGTGGTCAAGCGCCGACACGGCCTCGACCGATGCCGATACAAGGGCGACAACGGCATGCGGCGTTGGGTGGGCTGGGGCGTGATCGGCGACAATCTCCTCACCATCGGCAATGCCATGGCAAAAAAATCCGCCCCGTAGCCGATAGTCCAATCTTCCCGCCCAGCCCGCCGGCCGTCCCGGCGCGCTTTGCTTTGCAAATCATCAGGACGCTATCTTCACAAAATCACGAATTTTGCGCCGGAAAGTAGCTAGGCGCGCTCGTTGCGGTGACATCGTTATCGATCGAGTCGGCACCACGCCACGTTTTCATCGAAAACACCAACAAAGGCAATGTGACAAGTACAAGTCCAAGCAAGAACAGGGGCCCCTCGATGATGCGCAGATCCGAAATCCATCGGGAAAGAAGCATTGAAATGGCAGAGGAAACAACCGGAATAGCTAGGAAAAACATTGTGACGAAGCCGTT
>NZ_JBKQOT010000615.1:0-8739 GCF_052145395.1 Roseiarcus sp. | reverse complement strand
GAGGCGGATCAGGCTGCACTTCATTCCCGCGTACTGCCCGCATTTGAACCCGATCGAGCGCTTGTGGGGCGTCATGCACAAGCATCTGACGCACAACACATGCTACGCCAGCTATCGAGAGTTCACTGAGGCGGTTCTGGGTTTCCTGCGCGAACACGTCCCCAGACGATGGCCAGAATTTCGCGCTTCCGTCACGGACAACTTCCGCGTCATCGATCCGAAAAATTTCCGGGTTGTGACCTGAGCAGGGTATACAATTCGATCCGGAAAGACGTCGAGAACGCCGGGGCGCAATGGGTCGACGAGGCGGTCGTGGTCCACCGCGGAGTCATCACCAGCAGGAACCCCGACGATCTCGGAGCCTTCGTGCCCCGCATCATCGAGGAGGTCCAAAAGGGCGACAGAAGTACGCGGGCCGCTCAATAGCGGCGGATCGGCGAGGCGCTACGGCGCCTCGCCATTGGCCCTCAATCGGCTTTTTTCTTCCCTGTGGGCTTTTCGGTCCGGCCGAACAGCCGCCGAAGTTTCTCTTTCGCGTCCTCGAGCGTGCGCTTCCGCGGCTCCGGCAGATTCCGCCCGGCCTGTTGATGTAAAACGTCAACATCGACATGGCCGAGCGAAACGCGGACGCCTTGCGCCGCGGGCTTTCCTCTGCGGACCTCTTCAGCGATTCCGCGATGGCTTCCGCCTCAGGCAGCGTGAAGACGTCCCGCTCGAGATCGAGCGCGTCGGAATGCTTCGTGACCTCCTGCGACCACTTGCTCTTGCCTCGCGGCATGGGCTTCCTCCTCTTGTCGCACTGCGATGCCGCCCCCTCGGACGGTCGCCGAGATGCTTCGCGTCAGGGCTGACCGGTTCCGCCCGAAGAGCCATACACCTGGCCAGTCGCATAGCTCGCGTCCGCGGCGGCGAACTGGGCGTAGATCGAGGCAAGCTCGGCCGGCTGGCCGGGGCGACCGAGCGAAGTCTGCCCACCGAACTTCTCCACCTTCTCCGGGGTGGCGCCGCCGCTGATCTGCAGCGGCGTCCAGATCGGGCCGGGCGCGACGCCGTTGACGCGAATGCCCTTGCTGGCGAGCTGCTTGCCGAGCGACTTGACGTAGTTCATCGTCGCCGCCTTCGTCTGGGCGTAGTCGTAGAGGTCGGGCGACGGATCGTAGGCCTGCTCCGAGGTCGTGGCCACAATCGTCGACCCGGGCTTGAGATGCGGCAGCGCGGCGCGGATGATCCAGAACGGCGCGTAGATGTTCGTCTTCATGGTGGCGTCAAAATCCTCGCTGCTGACGTCGAGGATCGAGGCGCGTGTCTGCTGCCGGCCGGCGTTCATGACCAGAATGTCGAGGCCCCCGAGGCCGCGGACCGCCTCCGCGACGAGCCGGTTGCAGAAATCCTCGTCGCGAAGGTCGCCGGGAATGGAAAGGCCGATGCGGCCTTCCTTCCGGATCAGATCGAGAACTTCCGCCGCGTCCGGCTGCTCCGCGGGAAGATGATCGATGGCGACGTCTGCGTCCTTGCGGGCAAACGCGATCGCGGCGGCGCGGCCCATGCCCGAGTCGCCGCCCGTGATGAGCGCCTTGCGCCCGGAAAGCCGTCCCGAGCCGCGATAGGTTTCCTCGCCGTGATCGGGCCGGGGATCCATCCGGTTGGCGAGGCCCGGCCAGGGCTGCTCCTGCCGCTTGAACGGCGGCTTCGGATACCTGGTTTTCGGGTCGGTCAATTCGGCGGGTCCGGTCGGCGGCCGGTCGTTCTGGGCGAAAGCCGGCCCCGCCGCCGCGGCGGCGAAGCTCGCGCCGCCCGCCCCGACGACGTGGCGACGTGAAAAGGATCCGCGCTCCTGCGTGCTCATGACGACGCTCCATTCGAGTTGACGATGAGCCTCGGGTCCCGTCGCGATGCGTGACCCGCTCGGCTTGGCCTTTAGACGCGGACAAGCCTCAACTGTTCCCGCGCGAGCCCGAAGCGGCCGCTTACCGAGCGCCGCTACGGCCGCGCCGACGCGTCGGAACCGGCGCCCGCCTCGTACGTTTCATGGGTTGTGGATTTCCGCCGTCCAGGCGGGAACCGACCGGGAAAGGAGAGGCCGATGCCACGCGAGTCCAAGTCGCAGAAGGAAACCGTCGGACGCGTCATGCACGAGTTCAAGCACGGCGAGCTTCGCTCGGCGACCGGAGGCAAAGTCAACAACCCCCGCCAGGCGGTCGCGATCGCCTTGAGCGAGGCCGGCGCCTCGAACCAGCAGAGCCCGGCGGAGAACGAACGCCATCTGCGCCGGACCAAGAAAAAAGAGGCGCGCGGCGAAACCGCTCAGGCCAAGGCCGAGGGACCTCGACGGGGCGGCGGGCGCGCCCGACGGAGCCGCTCCGGGAGCTAGCGCGTTTCGGCCTTGGTGACGCCGTCTTCGCGGCGCTCATCGAGCGCGGCTGCGCCTCACGGCTTGTAGAGCGCGATCGCAACGAACAGGACGATGACCAGCGCAACGCTGACGATCAGCACGGTCCTGACGTTGTGGCCGGTCACGCCCGCGCGGACACGCTCCTTGTTCGCCCCGGTCACGATGGGTTGTTCCTCCGGATCCATGGCGTACTCCCGTCTGGTAAGGAGACTCATTCGCCGACGAGCGGCTTGCCAACGTCGATCAGGCGCCATCATCGCCACGAGCAGGGCGAAGCGCCGGTCGCGTTCGGACAGATTGGCCATTGTCGCCTCACACGAAGAGCTTCTCGATTCTGACCGGCAGTTGGCGCGCGTGCGTTCCGGTCGCATGAAACACGGCGTTGGCGACGGCGGCGTTCAGGCCGACGTCGCCGAGCCCTTTCGCCGTCATCATCGTCATGGTCCATGTGCGCGCCGAGGATTTCAGGCAACAACGCTTCGGACCGCGATCGGTTCCCGCCGCGACGCACGCTCCATTGAGCGCACGGGTTCAGCGCGGCGTCGCGATCGGCTATGGTCCGCGGACGGGGGGCGTCGAAGGCAAGGAGGCCGTCATGAGCTGGAACCCTGCGCTCGATCCCGGATGTCCCGACGCGGTCGGGCTCGACGCGATCGAGACGCTCGTCGTGCCGCGCGCCCGTGACATCGGCGGCTTCGAAGTACGGCGGGCGCTGCCCGCGCCGCGGCGCCGGATGGTCGGGCCGTTCGTGTTCTTCGATCAGATGGGGCCGGCGGCGTTCGTCACGGGACAGGGGATCGATGTGCGCCCCCACCCCCACATCGGGCTCGCCACGGTTACCTACCTCTACCGCGGGGAGCTCCAGCACCGCGACAGCCTGGGGTCGAACCAGACGATCCATCCGGGCGCCGTCAACTGGATGGTCGCCGGAAAGGGCATCACGCATTCCGAGCGGACAGGCGCTGAAACCCGCGAGGCGCCGCATGAGCTCTTCGGCATCCAGACCTGGGTCGCCCTGCCGGAGGCGCATGAGGACGACCTCCCGAGCTTCTCGCATCATGCGCGGCATGACCTGCCGCAGCTCGAGGACGGCGGCGTCGTCCTGCGTCTCATCCTCGGCCGCGCCTATGGCGAGACGGCGCCGGCGAAAGTCTTTTCCGAACTGTTCTACGCCGACCTGACTCTCAGCCCCGGCGCGCGGGCGCCGCTGCCGGACGATCACGAGGATCGCGGCCTCTATGTCGTCGAGGGCTCGATCTCCGTCGCCGGCCAGACCTTTGACGCCGGGCGGATGATGGTGTTCCGGCCCGGCGACCGGATCACGGTCGCGGGCGGGGAGCGCGGCGCCCGCCTCATCTTGCTCGGCGGGGCGACGCTCGGGCCCCGCTACATCTGGTGGAACTTCGTCGCCTCCAGCCAGGAACGCATCGAGGCCGCCAAGGACGAGTGGCGCAAGGCCGAGTGGGGCCGGGGCCGCTTCGACCTGCCGCCCGACGACCGCGACGAGTTCATCCCGGCGCCGGAGAAGTAACGGACGCCTATCGGGCGGTCGCCCGGGCGCCGGGGGCGCGAGACCTTTCCTCGGGCATTCGCGGAGCGAGGCGCATTCGGGCGTCGTTCGGCGTCATTCGGCGTCATTCGGCGCGCGTTCGGCATGCATTCGACACGCGCTCGGCGCTGGATTTGACCCTCTTATTCACCCATGAATCGTGACTTTTCAATGCGTTACACTCGAGTTTGCGGAAAAATCTTTCCGCGCGAAGTTCCTTCGTCCCATCCCCGGGTAAACGCCCGCGTCCCATCCAGGACGGCGTCGATCCGATTGCGCTTCGTCTGCGGCTCGCATGAAGGCGATCATAATAGAATTTCCGTTTTTCCGCAACCAAGATTTGCGCCCTTCGTCATTCACAAGGGCGGAGGGCCGCCGGGGCTTTCTGCGCCCAGATGAGGGTTTTGCGAACGCCAAGCTTCCCATGGTCTCCCGCATCGCTTTGACGTTCGCGCGGACGCCCACGCGAGGCGGCGCGAACTCGGCCAGGATCAAGGCGAAAACGGCGAGTCCGCGCGGCGCTGGCGATGATCTCGGCGCGCGAAGGCGGGGCAATGATCAAAAGGTCGTCGAGGATTTGACCGTCGCGACCCGGTTTAATGTCCTCCGCCGCCGCCCATGGCGACCGGCTTGCGCATCAGGGCGGCGAGGGTCACGCAGGCGAGAAAGATGACGGTGAGCGCCAAAAAGACGTCGGACAGCGCGAGCACCTCGGCCTGCCGCCGCACCATGAGCGCGAGCTGCTTCGTCGCCGCCATCTCGGCGTCCGAGCCCCGGTCGGCGAGCGCGGCGGCCATGCCGGCGAGCCGCTCGTCGGCGACCACCCGCCCCCAGGTGACGGATTCGCGCAGCCGCTCGAGATGCAGGTCCATGCGCTTGTCGAGCATCGTGTTGATGAGCGCGAGGCCGACCGCGCCGCCGAGATTGCGCATCAGGTTGTAGAGCCCGGACGCGTTCTTGATCTTCGTCGGCGGCAGGGTGCCGAGCGCCAAAAAGTTGATCGGCACCATGGACAGCATCAGCCCGACGCCGCGGAAGATCTGCGGCCACAGGAGTTCCCAGAAGTCCCAGTCGACCGTGACGAACGACGCCTGGTAGGTGCCGACCGCGAACAGAATGAAGCCGGTCGCGATCATCACGCGCGCGTCGATCTTGGTCATCAGCCGCCCGGCGAAGGGCGCGGTCAGGAACATGCAGACGCCGGTGACGAACATCGTCTTGCCGATCATCAGTGAGGAGTAGCCGCGCACCACCGCCAGATAGACCGGGTAGATGTAGGTCAGGCCGTAGAGGCCGATGCCGAGCACGAAGCCGAACATCGTGCCGGTCCAGAAATTGCGGTCGCGGAACGCCGTCAGGTCGACAATCGGCTGGCGCGCGGTGAACATGCGCCAGAAGAACGCCAAAGCGCTCATCGCCGAGATCACGATCGCCGCGGTCACCGGCCCGCTCTCGAACCAGTCCTTCGACGGCCCCTCCTCGAGCGCATATTCGAGCGCGCCGAGGAACCCGGCCATGGACAGGAGCCCGAAATAGTCGAAGTGCGTCAGCAGCGACCAGTCGGGCTCGTCGAAGTCGATCAAGAGCCAGGCGGCGGCGGTGACGATGATACCGGGAACGAGGTTCACCAGGAACAGCCAGTGCCAGGAGAACCAGTCGGTGAGGTAGCCGCCGACCGTCGGCCCGATGGTTGGGGCGAGCGTCGCGACAAGGCCGATGATCGGCCCGATCAGCGGCTGCTTCGAGCGCGGAAAGATGGTGAAGGCCGAGGCGAACACCGTCGGGATCATGCCGCCGCCGATGAAGCCCTGCAGCGCGCGCCACAGGATCATCTCATCGATCGTGCTCGCCTGGGCGCACATGAAGCTCATGAGCGTGAAGCCGCCCGCCGAGATGGTGAAGATCACCCGTGTCGAGACGACCCGCGACAGGAAGCCCGATAGCGGGATCATCACGACTTCGGCGATGAGGTAGCTCGTCTGGACCCAGGTGATCTCGTCCGACGACGCGGAAAGCCCGGCCTGAATCTGAGAGAGCGACGCGGACACGATCTGGATGTCCAGGATGGCCATGAACATCCCGAACACCATGAAGATGAAGGCGGCGAGGCGCTTTGTTGAGAAATGCGCCGTCGCGAACCCGGGCGGTCCCGCCGGCGGACCCATCGGTCGCGCCGGCGCGGCCGGCGCGCCCTGCGCGGGAAGCGCGGCGGCGTCGCTCACGGCTCGTCGGTCTTGGTGGCGGAGGCTTCGAAGCCGAGCGCGCCGAGCAGCGTCGGCTTCGGCGCGTTGGGATCGCGCGTGTGCACAGTGGCGACGACCGACAGCCCTGGCCGCAGCGGGGTCGTTTTCAGCACCTCCTCGGGGAAGGTGATGCGGACCGCCACGCGCTGCACGACCTTGGTGAAATTGCCGGTCGCGTTGTCCGGCGGCAGCAGCGAGAACTCCGACCCGGAGGCCGGCGAGATCGACGAGACGACGCCCTCGATCGTCCGGCCATCGAGCGCGTCGATGCTGACGTCGGCCTTCTGTCCCGGCTTGATGCCGCCGAGCTGGGTTTCCTTGAAATTGGCGTCGACGTAGGACGCGGCGAGCGGCACCAGCGCCATCAGCCGCGTGCCGGGCTGAACAAGGTTGCCGATTTCGGCGGCCTTGTTGCCGACCACCCCGTCGAACGGCGCAACGACCCGGGTGAAGCTCAGGTCGCGCTTGGCCTTGAACAGAGCCGTCATCAGCTCGTTGCGCTGGCGCGTCGCCTCGTCCCGCTGCGCCTTGAGGACGTCGAGATTGGCTTTCGCGCCTTCGAGCGCGGCGACTGTGGAAGCGGCGTTCGCCTTGGCGCCGGCGAGCGCCGCGGCCGTGCGGTCGCGGTCGGCGGTCGCCTGTTCGAGCCGTTGTTGCGAGCCGAAATTGGTCTGGGCGAGCTTGTACGACCGGTCGTATTCGAGCGACGAGCGTTGGACTTCGGCCTCGCCGGAGCGCAGCTGCGCTTGCGAGGCCTCCACCTGCGCCTGAGCCTGGTCGATGACCGCGCTCTGTCCGTCGATCTGCCGACCGAAACGGGCGATCGTGGCGTCCTGCGTCTCGACCTTCGCCTGCGCGGAATCGACCGCGAGCCGATAGTCGCCGTCGTCGATGAGGGCGAGCAGGTCGCCTTGATGCACGACCTGGTTGTCGACGACCGGCACCTGCAGAAGGTGCCCCGCCGCCTTGGCGGCGATGATCGCCGTGTTGGCGCCAACATAGGCGTCGTCGGTCGAGACCAGGAACCGGCCCTCGACAAAGTAATCGTAGCCGAACTTGCCGGCGTAGCCGACCGCGGCAAGGAGGACGACCGGCAGGATGAAGCGGCGCACGACGCCCGAGCGCTTCGGCGCGGACTGGGTCGTCGCCGGCGGGGCGCCGCCAGGCCTTGGCGCGGCGGGAACGCCGGCCGCCGGAGTGGTCGCGGGAACGCCCGCCGGTTGCGCGGTCGTCACGGCGCGCGACTCGGTTGCGGGCTCCGAAACGGCGGCGGGACTGTCGGCCATGAAGCTATTTCCCTGAAAGGACTGGCCGAACCGAACGGTTCGGTCATTTTGGGTTGACTTAGCCGAATGTGGGGGTTATGGCAACAAAAATCGAACCGAACGGTTCGGTCGGAAAACAGGAGCGCGCGGATCGCGGCGATGGACGGAGACATTCTCGATCACGACCACCGGCATGACGGCGGCGCCAAGCTGCGCCAGATCATGGACGGCGCGCGCGCGGTGTTCCTCGCCTCCGGGTTCGATGGCGCGAGCATGAACGACATCGCCCGATCCGCCGGCGTCTCCAAGGGGACGCTCTACGCCTATTTCGATTCCAAGGACGACCTGTTCGAGGCGATCATCCGCGGCGAGTTCGCCCAGGCGGCGGAGCGCATGTGCGTGTTCCGGCGCGAAGGCGACGTCCGCGACATGCTGACCGATTTCGGCGTCCGGCTCATCGGCCGGATGACCGAGCCGAGCGTGCTGGCGCTCGCGCGCGTCGTGGTCGCGGCGGTGGAGAAGTTCCCCAAGATCGGCGTCGCCTTCTACGAATCGGGCCCTCTCTTCGGCGCGACCCGGCTCGCCGGCGAGCTCGCCGCGCTGGAAAAGGCCGGCGCCCTCAGGGTCCCCGACCCCGAGCGCGCCGCCTGGCAGTTCATCGACCTGTGCCAGAGCTACGTGTACAAGCGGATCTTGTTCGGCGTCGTCGACCGGGTCGCGCAGGAGGAGATCGAGGCGGCGGTCGTCGCCGCGGTCGACGTGTTCTTGAAGGCGTACGGGACTTAAGGCCGCCGGCGCCGGAGGCTGACGGATCGGCGGAATCGCAAGCGTTCCCGGCGCGCCCGCCATTGACATCCGCCCGCCGCCGCTTTTATGAAACGGCCCGTGCCCAGGTGGCGGAATTGGTAGACGCACTGGTTTCAGGTACCAGCGGTGCAAGCCGTGAAGGTTCGAGTCCTTTCCTGGGCACCATTTTGACGTTCTGAGACGGCCAAGTTCGTCCAATTCCATCAGAAAATCAACGAGATATGAGCATCCGGACGTCCAGAGAGGTCCGGCGAAGCTCGCTTGCGTCCAACACGATTGTTGGTAGATTCATTGGTACGCGGCAATCCTGCCGCCGATTTGTACCAACATGGCCCTTACCGATCTCGCGATAAGGCGGGCGCTTCCCGGCCCGAAAATCATCAAGCTTTCGGATGGCGGCGGCCTTCTGTTGTGGATCACCCCTGATGGGGCGAAACGTTGGCGGCTCGCTTATCGCTTCGGTGGCGCCCAGAAGGCCCTCGC
>NZ_JBKQOT010000614.1:0-14302 GCF_052145395.1 Roseiarcus sp. | reverse complement strand
TTCTGATGGAGGTTTTCATGGAGCAACGGGCCTGTCGGGCGTGGCCCGCGGAGGTAGACGACCTAAGAATGCGATGGCACCACCGGAAAGCGGTGTTGACCGCCGGATCAGAGCGGCTATGCCGATTCAACGCTATTTGAGCCTATTCTTTAGTCCCGGCGTGGTCGGAAGCGAGGCTGGAGCCACAAAGCGAGATCCTGCAAGCCCTAAGCCGCGTTCGGCTTGGAACGTCTTGTCCCTTCGCTTGGCGTCGAGGTTAGGGCGCTTCGCGCGAACGACGCACAGGGTCTGACCCGACCGCCGTTATGCAAGATTGGGGGGCGGCGCCGCTTGAGTTCAATCTGTTTCGCATCGTGACCCGCTCGCACGAAGCCCTGAGCCCGAGGCGCGGCGTCGCGCGCAGTCCGTTCGCTCATCGCCGCGGGACCATCCCGCTCTCGAACAGAGGAGCAATCGCATGAAGATCGGGGTTGTCGGAGCCGGGCATGTCGGGGCCACCGCCGCCTACGCCATGATGATGCGCGGCGTCGGGTCGGAGATTGTGCTCGTCGACACCAACACGGACCTGGCGGTCGCCCAGGCGCACGACATTCTGGACGCCACGCCCTGGGCTTATCCGGTCCGCGTCCGCGCTGGGGAGGCTTCCGATCTCGACAGCGCAGGAATTGTCGTCATCGCCGCCGGGTCCGCCCAGAGACCTGGGGAGAGCCGGCTGGATCTGTTGTCGCGCAATGCCACAATCTTCGCCAAAATCGTTCCCTCGGTGCTAGCGGCGGCGCCGGACACGATCATCCTCGTGGCGTCAAATCCGGTCGACGTCATGACCCAGATCGTGACCGTCCTCGCCGGCCGACTGGGCGTCCCGCCGCGGCGCGTGATCGGGTCCGGGACGATCCTCGACTCGGCGCGGTTCCGCACGATTCTCGCTGCGCATCTCGGGATCAGCCCTTCATACATCGACGCCCGCGTGCTCGGCGAACATGGCGACAGCGAGGTGTTGCACTGGTCAGGGGCCGTGGCTGGCGACATGCCGGTGGCGGAGGCCGCCCGCCAGATGGGGCGGGACCTGACGGAGGCCGACCGCAGCCGCATCGACGCCGCGGTGCGCCGCGCCGCCTATGACATCATCAAGGGCAAGGGAGCGACGTGGTTCGGCGTCGCTGGCGGCCTCGCCCGGATCGCTCAGGTTATTCGCGGCGACGAGCGGGCGCTGATCACCTGCTCCATGTCGATGGCCGAGTTCCACGGCGTGAACGAAGTGGCGCTGTCCCTGCCCCGCGTGCTTGGGGCCGCCGGAGTGATGGCGACCTTCATGCCGCGTCTCGACGATGGGGAACGCGCCGCGCTGAAGCGGAGCGCCGAGATCTTGAAGGAGGCCGCAGAAGGGCTGCGCCTCTAGAATCGCCGGCGCCCCCGCCGCCGAGATTTTGCGCGCGGTCGCGCTCCCTCTTCCGCATAGCCCGTCGACAAATGGGCGGAATTCGATGCCTTTGCGGGAGCAGGCCGGAGTGAGGGAATCGGGTTCGATCGATTTCCCATCTCGCCTTAGAGAAGCCCCAGCGCTGCCAGTTCGCGGCGCAGCGCCTCGGGCATCTCGGCGAGGCCCGGCTGGGATTCGTCGAGATCCGGCGGCGCGTCCTTCGGTTCGTAGTAGCGCCAGCCCTGGAACGCCCGCATCGGCCGGGGCGCGACCGCGACGACGTCGCCGTCGAGCCACAGCTTGCAGCGCCCGATCCCGTCCGAATCCATGAACGGCTCGACCGCGACAATTCGTTGGCGCGCGGCGATATGGCCCTTAATGACCCAGTAGAGCGACCCGCCGCCCGTCAGTTCTTGCGCGCGCCTCGGGACCATGCGCGTGACATGCGCGTGGCGGCGCGTCGCGCCGCGCGCGGCGGCCGCCTTCATCCGCGCGCTCATCCACTCGCGAAGGTCTTCAAGCGAGTCCGCTCCGACGCAGAGTTTGATCAGGTGAAGCGTCATCCCCATCCCTCGGCATGCGGCGAGAGCCGTCGGATGCCCGGCGGCGTCCGTCGTTATCCCGGGCATCGACACGAATGGCTAGCCTCAATCGACGGTTTGGGATTCCCGCATCGCCGCCAGCTCCGCTTCAACGCGGCTGGTATAAATATCTTCCAGTATGCCGAACTTGACGGTCCGAATTCCCGACCGAATGACCTTTGCCGGATTGCCCGCTACGATCGAGCCCGAAGGGACATCCTTCGTGACCACGGCGCCGCTTCCGACAATGCAATAGTCGCCGACCCGGACACCCGGCATCACGATCGCCTTGGCGCCCACGAAACAGTTCTTCCCGATATAGGTGTCTGTGTGCAGGAGACGAGACATGTCGTCCGCAAAGATTATCGAATCGAACGCGACATAGGTGCCTTCGCCAATATGAATGCCGCGCGGATTGGTGAAATCCATCCGCGCGCGCAAGGAAATCCGGACATTGTCACCAATGTCCATTCCGAGCACCCGGCGATAGAACACGACGTTAGCCTTGAGGACGAACTCCCGCGCCTTCAGGAATGTCCGACGGGCGAAACTTCGCTGATTCTTCGGTTTTTTAGCTGACGTCAACGATCGTCTCTATTCGTTGCTCGGAAGGTCATATTTCGCCTCACAAAACACAGATCGCTTGTGTCGCAACGCACCGTGATGTATGCATTGCCCCGTTTATCAAGTCAAGCGAAGCTCAACCCCAGTATAACGCAAGCGCGCTGGCTTGTGGAATGGAGTCCTTGCGGCTCTCGCGCTCCAACGGAGGCGGCGCAGGTCGCCCTCCGCCACGCGACAACGAGGCGCAGAAAACCGATGCGCGTGATGACGATTTCGGGCGCCATCGCGATAGTGGTTGTCGCAACTGTCGCCGTCGCCGGGCTCGTCGCTCGGAACGCATGGATCAAGAACAAAATCGCCGCTCTGAGCGGCCCACCGGCGATCGCATTCGCCGAAGACAATAGCCATCTTCCTTCCAAACGCGACCGTCTCCGGGTGGTCCTGATTGGCGACTCGAGCTTCGGGCGCTTGCCGACAGGGAAAGTGGACGACCGATGGCAATTCATTAACCGAGGCGTCGGCGGTGAAACGACGGCTCAGATCGCACAACGTTTCGACAGGGACGCCCTGGCCCTGTCTCCGGATGTCGTGGTTCTCTGGGCGGGCGTCAACGATCTCGTCGCCGCCGAGTTCCTCGATCCCGCCGCCCGTCGGGCGACCGTGGACAGGACGTTCGAGACGTTGGTCGATCTAACGCGCCGCGGGGCCGGTCGGGGCGTGCGCGTCATCCTGGCGACGATCGCGCCCCCATCGCGCCCGGACTTGCTGCGTCTGCCTGTGTGGCGGGAGTCCGTCAGGGACGCCGTCGCCGACGTCAATCGCAGGATCCGAGAATTCAGCGCGAAATCGGGAGTCGGTCTCGCTGATTTCGCCGCGGCGCTTGACAGTGGCGACCGTCGAACCCCTGAAGCGTACCGTGCGGATACGCTGCACTTGAACGCCGCCGGCTACCAAAGGGTGGAGCAGGAGCTTTGCCGAGCCTTGGCGGATTGATCGACGCGCGCGGCCTGTCACTCGGCGGGCGCCTCGACCTTCATGATCCGCTCGCCCATCTCAACCTGATCGCCCACGTTCGAGACGAGATCGCGAATCACCCCTGCGAAAGGCGCGTTCAGGGCGTGCTCCATCTTCATCGCCTCGACCACCGCGAGCCGCTGGCCGGCCTCGACCGTGTCCCCTTCTTCGACGAACAGGGCTGCAACCCGGCCGTTCATCGGCGCCCGCACGCCTCCGTCGCCCTCCTCCGGTCCCCCCGCCGAGCGCTCCAGCGGATCGATCAATGCGACGTAGGCCTGCCGGCCACCGAGGAAGGCGAAGACGCCGTCCGGGGTCTCGAGCAGGGTAGGCGCACGGTCGTCGGGCGCGGACCCGCGCCGTCCTGCAGGCTCGAGCGCATGATCCCCTTCCTCCATGACATGCAGACGTTCGGGCTTGCCGTCGACCAGCACGTCGAGACCGACCCGCCTCGCGCCGGTCAGTTCGAACGCGTCGGCGATCCCCCAGGGATCGTAAGGCGAGGCCGGCAAGCGCCGCGCGGCGTCGCGGCGATCCATGAGTACGCGCGCCGCCGCGAGCACCGCGCGCGGGCTCGGCGGAAGCGGCGCCGCGCCGAGCGCGACGAGACGGGCGTCGATGAAGCCGGTGTCGAACGCGCCCGCCGCAATCTCGGGGCTCTGCATCAGCACGCGCAAGAAGCGCAGATTGGTCTTCGGCCCGATGACGATCGCGCGGTCGAGCTCCCGACTGAGCGCTGCGAGCGCCTCATCCCGGCTCGGGGCATGGACGATCAGCTTGGCGATCATCGGGTCGTAGTAGGGGGTCACGCTGTCGCCGGCGGCGACGCCCGTGTCGACCCGCACGCCCGCCCGCTCCGGCTCCCCGCCGAGGCTCATCGCCAGAATTCGTCCGGGAGAGGGCAGGAAATTGTGCTCCGGATCCTCGGCGTAGATGCGCGCTTCGATCGCCGCCCCACGGCATGCGATCGCCTCCTGCCGGAGCGGCAGGGGCTCTCCGGCGGCGACGCGGAACTGCCATTCGACGAGATCGAGGCCCGTCACCGCCTCCGTCACCGGGTGCTCGACCTGCAGCCGCGTGTTCATCTCCAGGAAGAAGAAGTCGTTCGGCCCCAGGCCGCGCGAGGCGTCGGCGATAAACTCGACCGTGCCAGCGCCCTCGTACCCTGCAGCAAGCGCCGCACCAGTGGCCGCCTTCGCCATGGCCGCGCGCGTCTCCTCCGGGAGACCCGGCGACGGGCATTCCTCGATCACCTTCTGGTGGCGCCGTTGCAGCGAGCAATCGCGCTCGAAGAGATGGACGCAGTCTCCATGCCGGTCGGCGAACACCTGCATCTCGATGTGACGCGGCGAGGCGACGTACTTCTCGATCAGGACCCGTCCATCTCCGAAAGCCGACTGCGCCTCGCGGCTCGCGCTTTCCAGCGCCGCTTCGAAATCGACATGCGCGTCGACCCGCCGCATGCCGCGCCCGCCCCCGCCGGCGATCGCCTTGATCAGGACCGGATAGCCGATCTCATAGGCTTTTTCGCGCAGGAACTTCGGGGTCTGGTTGTCGCCGTGGTAGCCGGGCACCACCGGAACCCCGGCCTTTTGCATCAGCGCCTTGGCTGAATTCTTGAGCCCCATCGCGCGCATCGCCGCCGGCGGCGGACCGACAAAGACGACGCCCGCCAACCCGCAAGACTCGGCGAACTCCGCATTCTCCGACAGGAAACCGTAGCCCGGATGGAGACATTCCGCGCCAACCCGACGCGCCAAGTCCACGATCGCAGCCCCGTCGAGGTAACCGCTCGCCCCTTCGCCGATTTCATGAGCCTCATCGGCGAGCCGCGTGAACATGGCCCCCCTGTCCGCCGGGGTATGAAGCGCGACCGGCTTGATCCCCAACCGACGCGCCGTGTGGATGATTCGGCAAGCGATCTCGCCGCGGTTGGCGATCAGGACGTTTGCGAACATGGGGGCCTCCCGAATGTCCCTGTCTATCCAAGGCGTGTCGGGATGGCGAGAGGCGCTCGGTCCAGGGTTCATGATCCCGCCGCAAAGGCTCCATAGGGGATCTGTGCTCGCCGTGGGTGGCCGCATCGGGCTTCGGTCGGCCGCGTGGTCAAATGGCTGTCGCCACGAGCAGCGGAGGATCGCCCGCCGACGAAGGATCCTCGCTGCCCATGAGCCTCGTGAACAAGGCGCTCGTCACTCTCCGCCGTGCTTTCGGCGCGCTTTCGCCGGACACGTCGGCGCCCGAGCCTCCGCCGGTTGCGCCGCCGCTGGCCGCGGAAGTTTCGCCGGTCGCGACGAAGACCGCCGCCGAACGGCGCATGCCTCCGGAGGCTGGAACGATCGACGCCGCCGCTTCGCTCGCAGACAGTCCGTGGACGCCGGCGAGGCTCCATCCTGCCCGGCGCCCCGCGCCCTGGCCTCCGGAAAACCTCTCGCTCGCGCTCCAGGGCGGCGGCTCATTCGGCGCGTTCACCTGGGGAGTCCTCGACCGCCTGCTGGAAGAACCTGACATCGATTTCGACGCGGTGAGCGGTTCGAGCGCCGGCGCGGTCAACGCCGTCCTCCTCGCTTCCGGCATGATCGACGGCGGGCGGGAGGGCGCGAGGGCGAAGCTCTCGCGGTTCTGGCGGCGGGTCAGCCAGGCCGCCGCCCTGGCGCCGTCGGCGTCGTCGCCTGTCGCCGCAGGCCTCGAACTGATCATGCGGGTGATGTCCCCCTACCAGTTCAACCCCTTCAACGTGAACCCGCTGCGCGAAGCGCTGGAAGCGGAAGTGGACTTCGATCGGGTACGGGAACAGTCCAAGATCAAGCTCCTGCTCGGCGCGACGCGCGTTCTCGACGGAAGTCTCCGCATCCTGACCAACGAGGAGCTGACGGTCGACGCAGTCCTGGCGTCCGCCTGCCTGCCGCTTCTGCATCATGCGATCGAACTGGATGGCGAGCCGTACTGGGACGGCGGTTACGCGGCCAATCCTCCACTCATTCCGCTGGTGCGCGCATCGGACTCGACCCATATCCTGATTGTGCAAGTGACCCCGAACATGTCGGACCGGCTGCCGAAAACGACGAGCGAAATCGCCGCCAGGATCGAGCAGATCCAGTTCAACGCGACCCTGAGCAGCGAGCTCGAAGCGCTCAAGTATGGCAAGATTATCGGGGCGGCGGACAAGCTTCGCCGGCTCCGCATCGGGCGGATCTCCGCTGACGACCACTTCGAGGGGTTCGGCGAAGAGAGCGCGAGCAACCTGCGCTGGGACTTTCTCGAGCGCCTCCAACTCGGCGGCCGCGCCGCCGCCGAACTCTGGCTCGATCAGGGCCTTCCTGCGCTTCGACGGCCCGCGTGACGCGCACAGGCGGATCGACGCCGGTTAGCGCCATCCATTGCGACGGACGTCAATTCGGCTGATGTCCCCGCGCGCGGCGCGCGACACGCGCCGGCATTTCGAGGTCTGGGACAAGAAAATACTACGATTCGTTTTATTCGCGGGGGCGTTGACCGGGCTCGCCGCATCGCAAGCGCCAGCGCAAACCGCGCAGGTGGGTCAACTCGTCTGCGACGTGTCAGCCGGCGTCGGCATGATTCTGATGCAGAAGCAGACCATGCGTTGCCTGTTCACGCCAGCCAATGGCGCGCCGCCGGAGCCGTATCTGGGGCGCATCGACGAATTCGGCGTCGCACTCGGCGAGGTCAGCCAGGGGCAATTGATCTGGGGCGTCGTCGCTCCGGCTACCGGGGTTCCGCGCGGCGCCCTGTCGGGAACTTACGTCGGCGTCGGCGCCGAAGCGAGCGCAGGCGCTGGCTTGGGCGCGAACGTGCTGGTGGGCGGGACAGGACGCGCCTTCTCGCTGCAGCCCGTTTCGGTTGAAGGACAGGTCGGGCTCAACATCGCCGGCGGGGTGACCACCGTGACGCTGCTTCCGCCGCCGGCGAACTGATCGCGCCGCCATCGGCCTCGGACCGGCCGACCGAAATCTTCGTTGGACCGGGCGCGCGGCGCTCTCTGCAGCACGGGCTTCGCGCGCCTGCCGGAGGAAAACCATTCCGGCTTGTCGAATGTATCAAACTAGGGCAATTGTCGGGTGGTCGGGCCAGCGGAGGGGCGGCAATGAGCAGTAACGACGACACGGACGGCGCGGCGCCCGACGAGCGACGGTCAGAGGCTGCGAAGCGGGCCCACCAGGCGATCGACGCAGCGCGGGAATTCGTCGGCGGAGCGGATCTCGATCAACTGCGCGCAAAGGCGGCGGACGCCGCGACTTCCCTGTACCGGGAGGGTCGCGATCGCCTGGCCAACAGCCCGGAGATCGCCAAGGCCAAAGACGACCTGCGCGAGTCGATCCGTAAGAACCCCCTCGCCGCTGTCGGAATCGCGTTTACTGCGGGCCTTCTGATCGCCCTCATCACCCGCGGCTGATCGACGATGACCAACGAAATCGTCGCCCTCGTTCAAGAGCAGGTCGCGTCCAGGGTGCGGCGCGTCGTCGTGCCGGCGGCGTTTGCTGTGGTCGGCGCCATATTCGTCCTTTTCACCGTCGCGGGGTTGTTCGCGGCCTTGTTCTTTTGGCTCGAGCCGGAGCATGGTCCCGCCAGCGCGGCGCTGCTCTGCGCCGTCGTCGCCCTCGTCCTTGCCGGCATCGCTTTCGTTCCGCTCCTGTTCGGGCGACGGAAGCCCCCTCCCCCGAAAACCGAAATGTTCCCGCAGTTCGTCACGCTGATGGCGAAGTCCGCGCCAGGCCTGGCGCCGCGCCAGCTCATTCTGGCCGGGGTCCTCGTCGGCGCGGCCCTGCTGCTTTCCGCGCGCGGCGGCAAGAAGTAAGAACAACGCGCCAAGGCCACGCTTCGCGAAGCCTTGGCGGCGCGACCTGCTGCGCAAGCCTCTTCACGTCGACTGACGAGTCAACCGGCGCGGGTCATTCGACGAAGTACTCTTCGTCAATTCCCTTCAGCTCGTAAATGTCCTTCACCCTCACGCCGACCTGGTGCCTGATCATCAGGCTGGCGAGCGCGGAACCGTCGATCAACACGACCCGCTTCGAGACGCGGGCGATGAAGTCGTACGCGGTCGACGGAAAGTAGGACGTGGTGACGAACACGCCTTTGGTGGCGCGGTGGGCTTCGAGACCGCCGACGAAATCCCGCACCTCGCGCAGCGGAACGCCCTTGTCGGGATCGAGCCGCTTGGCCTGCACGTAAACGACATCGAGGCCGAGCGCGTCCTGATTAATGACGCCGTCGACGCCGCCGTCGCCGACCCGGCCAAGCGTGCGACCCGTCTCTGTCCGACCGCCTCCGTAACCCATCCTGACCAGCAGATCGATGATCAGCCGCTCGAAAAAGGCGGGCGAGAAGGAATGAACGCGGTCGACGATCTGGCGCGAAAGGTCGGAATTCAGCAGTTCGAAGTTGGAAGCAATTGTCTCCTCCGGGTTTTCCGGCGTGTCGCGGGGGACGCGTCCCTCCGCCTTGTTTTGGGCGCGCCATGCGACGAACTCCGGATAGCGCTCGAGCAGGCCAAGATCGATCTCTTTGACTCCTTCGGCGAGCAGTGCGCGGCCGCGATCGGAGGCGCGGCAGAAGCCGCGCCGCGGCGTCCCGATAAGACAGGCTTTCGCCAGGTATGAGCGAGCCCAGTTCATCCGGTTGGCGAATACAGACTGATTGCCGCTGCGCAGCATTCGCGCACGTTCTTCCACCGGAAGCTTCAGCGCCTTGAAGACTTCATCCTCGAGCGCGACGACGCCGATCTCCTCGTAGCGGCGCTCGAGCGCCTGAAGGATCGGAAGCATGAGCTGCTGAAAGCTCGGCAAGCCCATGCCCGGCATTCTGTCCCAGGAGGTGACTACATGCGAAACACGCCGAACCGCGTGGGTTCGGCCGGCGCGTTCAGCGTCGCCGAGAACGCCAGCGAGAGGACCCGTCTCGTCTCCTGCGGCGTCACCACGCCATCGTCCCACAACCGGGCTGTCGCATAGTAAGGCGACCCCTCCGTCTCGTATTTCGCGCGTATCGGCGCCTTGAAAATTTCCTCCTGCTCCGTCGTCCATTCCCGCCCCTCCGCTTCGATAGATTCCCGGCGAAGCGTCGCGAGAACGCTTGCCGCCTGCTCTCCGCCCATCACGCTGATCCGCGCGTTCGGCCACGTGAACAGAAATCGTGGCCCGTAGGCGCGCCCCGCCATCCCGTAGTTCCCCGCCCCAAACGATCCGCCGAAGATGAGCGTGATCTTCGGCACGTTGGCGCACGCGACGGCGGTAACCAGCTTCGCCCCGTCCTTGGCGATGCCGCCGGCTTCGTAGCGTTGCCCCACCATGAAGCCGGATATGTTTTGCAGAAACAGCAGCGGCACGCCGCGCTGTGCGCAAAGCTCGATGAAATGCGTCCCTTTGAGCGCGCTGTCGGAGAACAGGACTCCGTTGTTGGCGAGAATGCCGATCAAAAGGCCCGAAAGTCGTGCGAAGCCGGCGACCAACGTCGTGCCGTATCTCGGCTTGAAGGCGTCGAACTCCGATCCGTCGACGAGTCTCGCGATGATCTCGTGCGCGTCGACCTGCTGGCGCAGGTCGAGTGGAGCGATCCGCAACAGTTCGTCGGCCGGATAGAGAGGCTCTACCGGCTTCGACCACTCGACGGCGCGCTTGGGCGTGCGATTGAGGTTTCCGACGGCCCGACGCGCGAGGGCCAGCGCATGCGCGTCGTCGCGCGCCAGGGTGTCAGCCACACCCGACACGCGAGTGTGCAGATCCCCGCCGCCGAGATCCTCTGCGCTGACCGTCTCGCCCGTGGCCGCTTTGACCAAGGGCGGTCCGCCGAGAAAAATCGTGCCCTGCTTTTCGACAATGATCGTTTCATCGGACATCGCCGGCACATAGGCGCCGCCGGCCGTGCACGAGCCCATCACAACGGCGATCTGCGCGATCCCGGCCGCGGACATGCGCGCCTGATTGAAGAAGATACGGCCGAAATGCTCGCGATCCGGGAAAACCTCGGCCTGGTGCGGCAGATTGGCGCCGCCCGAATCCACCAAGTAGACGCACGACAGATGGTTCTCGGCCGCGATCTCCTGGGCGCGCAGGTGCTTCTTGACCGTCATCGGGTAATAGGCGCCGCCCTTGATCGTCGGGTCATTGGCAATGATCATCGTTTCGCGGCCATGGATGAGGCCGATCCCCGTGACGAGTCCGGCGCCGTGGACGTCGCCCTCGTACATTCCGAACGCCGCGAGCGCGCCGATTTCGAGGAAAGGGGAATTGGGATCGACAAGGCGCGCGACGCGCTCGCGGGCCAAGAGCTTGCCCCGGCCGACATGGCGCTCTCGCGCCTTGACCGAGCCTCCTTCGGCTGCGGCGCGGCGGCGGACCTGCAGCTCATCGATCAGAGCCGTCCAGCCCGCGACATTCGAATCGTCCTCGTTCGTTCGGACGCCCAGCCCGCTTTTCAATCGTGTCATGCCGCTCGCCTTCCGAGGGTCGTCGAGACTCTCCCATGTCCCCAGAGAACCCGCTTGTGTACGGTGTCACCAGAGGCGCATACTTGGACCCGACCCGTTGCAAATTGGATAACCTTCCGTTGCGAAATGTATAATTTTACCCAACGGAATTTCCAGATTCGACTGGCCTTGGCAGAGGCCGCGTGGCGTTGATCTTGGAATAGTCGATATGACGCCGACCCTCTTCGTCGACCCAGATGATGTCCTCATACTCCTGATCGAAGCGGACATCCTGGGCAGCGAAAACGCCGCGCGCATGCACTGTCTGCCCCGAAGTTTCGTCGAAGCCGACGATGCTAACGACGAAATTGATCTCGCTCGACATCAGCGCCTCGCTGTCCAGGCCGAAAAGCGGACTGTCCGCCTCGATCGGATGAAACAAGACCCAGCTCAGCGCCAGCGTCGGGTTTTCCGACTTGACGAGCCGCATCGGTTGGAAGCTGACCAGCCGCCCGCCTTCCCGCGAGACGTGGGGCCCGATCATCCACGTTTTCGCCGTCGCTTCGCTGATGAAGTTGCTGCGCGCGTTGGCCATCCGGAACATGAGCGTCGGCAAGCCTTCGTAGGGGCAGACGACCGGATTGTGGGCGAAGATGATCCGCGCCCGCGGCCGTGAGATGCGGGCGAAGACGAGACCGGTCATCATCGCGAGCAGCATCATGCCGACGAAATTCTCGATCGTCGCGACGATGTGGCCATAGCCGGTCTGCGGGTGCATATCGCCATAGCCGACGGTGGACGACGTTTCGACGCTGAAGAAGAAGAGGTCGGCGAGCCCCTCGCGAGCATTGGCGATCGGCCGGTCGCCGAGGTCGTAGATAAGGGCGAAGACCGCGTTCAGCAAAAAGAAGGCCGCCGCCAGCGCCGCGATGAAAATCGGCCAGGAGGCCGTCATCGCGTTATGGTAGAAGTCGGTCCAGGCGTTGCTCTCGAGGCCCTCGGCGATGATCCGGCGCCCGCCGATCCTGCGCGAATGCGGGTGGGCGCCCCGCCGTGGCTCACGCACGCCTTCGCCGCCGGCCTCGCTCAAGGCGCCGTCATCCTCAAACCGCTTCGTATTTCTCGATGCGCCACGGCTCGGCTTCGCCTTGGGCGATCCAGGCTTTCCACGCCGGGAGCGCCATGACCGCGTCCATATAGGCGCGCGAGGCCGCCGAAACCGGCACGGCGTAGGCGTGGAAACGGTTGACCACCGGGGCGAACATCGCGTCGGCCGCGCAGAAGCGCCCGAACAAGAATGGCCCCGCCCTGCCGAAGGTCTCGCGCGCGTGCGCCCACGCGGCCTCGATCCGGGCGATGTCGGCCTTGACGGCCTCGCTCAGCGCAATCGCCTTGGGAGCGCGGCGGAAGTTGGTCGGGCACGCCTCCCGGAGCGCCTGAAAGCCGCCGTGCATCTCGTTGGCGAGCGAGCGGGCGTGGGCGCGCGCCGCCTTGCCCCGCGGCCAGATCGCCTTCTCCGGATAGAGCTCGGCGACATATTCGATGATCGCAAGCGACTCCCATACCGCAATCTTGCCGTCGTGCAGGGAGGGACATTTTCCCGTTGGAGCGTATTTCAGCATCGCTTCGCGGGTCTCGGGCTCGCCCATCGGAATCACCACCTCCTCGAACGGGATCTTGAAATGGGCGAGCAGAATCCACGGTCTCAGCGACCACGACGAGTAAGCCTTGTTGGCGACCACGAGCTTGAGCGGCATCGACGACTTCCGAGGGCATGGAGCAGGAGTGATCGGCGCGCGGGAAAGACGAGTCAAGCCGGTGCGGGATTGACGGCGCGGGCGCCGCGCTCCAAACAGCGTTGGCCCTTCCGGAGCCGCAGCCCTTGTCCCCTCCGTCCGTCGCCCTTGTCGTCGTCGCGGCTGGCCGCGGCGCCCGCGTCGGCGCGAGCCAGCCGAAGCAGTACCTCCCTTGCGCCGGCAAGCCCCTCCTCGCCTGGACGCTCGAGGCGCTGCTCGCCGCCCGGCCGTTTGCGGCGACGACGGTCGTGATCCATGCCGACGACCGTCCCCTGTACGACGCCGCGCTTAGAAGCCTGCCGCCGGACGCGCGGGCAAACATCGGGCCGCCCTCGTCCGGCGGCGCGACGCGCCAGGAGAGCGTGCGCGCCGGGCTCGAAGCGCTCGCGGCGGCGCCGCCCGACCTCGTGCTGATCCACGACGCCGCCCGCCCCTTTCCCTCGCCTGGGCTCGTCGCCCGGGCCGTGGCGGCGGCCGAGGCGCACGGCGCGGCGGCCCCGGGCGCGCGACTCAGCGACACGGTCAAGCAAGTCGATGCGGACGGTATGGTGCTCGCCACCCCGCCGCGCGCGGCGCTGAGGGCTGTGCAAACGCCGCAGGCCTTCCGCTTTTCCCTCATTCTGGAGGCGCACCGGCGCGCCGCCGCGGCCGGAGTGAGCGACCTCACCGACGACGTCGCGGCAGCGGAATGGGCAGGCTCCCCCGCCTTCGTGTTCGAGGGCGATCCACTGAACTTCAAGGTGACGACCATGCCCGACCTCGGCGCCGCCGAGGCGCGGATCATGGGCGCGGCCGGCGAGACCCGCGTCGGCCAGGGCTTTGACGTCCACGCCTTCGCCCCGGGCGACCATGTCTGGCTCTGCGGCGTGCGCGTCCCCCATACCCACGCGCTCGCCGGCCATTCGGACGCCGACGTCGCGCTGCACGCGCTCGCCGACGCGATCTACGGGGCGCTTGCCGAGGGCGACATCGGGGCGCATTTTCCGCCGTCCGACCCACAATGGAAGGGCACGGCCTCAAAAGTCTTCCTCGCCCACGCGGCGGAGCGGGTCCGTGCCCGCGGCGGCTTCATCGTCCTCCTCGACGCGACGCTGATCTGCGAGGCCCCCAAAATCGGCCCGCACCGGGAGGCGATGCGCGCGCGCATGGCCGAGATCGCCGGCCTCGACGTCGGCCGCGTCTCGGTCAAGGCGACCACGACCGAGCGGCTCGGATTTACCGGTCGGAGCGAGGGGATGGCCTGTCTCGCGACCGCGACCCTGCGCCTCCCCTGACCCTGCCGGCCGCCTCGCCGTCTTGGCCCCGTTTTGAGCGTTTCCAAAGCCTTGCGGCGCCTTTTCCAACCCTCCTCGCGAGCGTGGGCCGCGACGCGCGCTGTGCCGGCCCAAGGCTAATGTGATTATATCAAATCGATACATGATGATTCTAATCTGATACATCATCCATGCATTCGGAAACCCGCGACGATCCGGGCGGCCGCCTGAAAGGTCCCGGCGGGTCC
>NZ_JBKQOT010000613.1:0-2506 GCF_052145395.1 Roseiarcus sp. | reverse complement strand
CGCTCGGCGATTCAAGATTCGACGAGTTTTACGCCGAGGCCGAGGCGACCGACCTTTGCCTGCTGGTGCATCCGCTACACCCTGCCGGGCTCGAGCGGATGGCCGGCCGCCCGCCGCTTGCCGCTGTCGCGGCCTTTCCGCTCGAGACTGCGCTGGCCGCAACCGCCCTTCTGACGCATGGCGTGACCGAGCGCTTTCCACGCCTGCGCATCCTGCTGAGCCACGGCGGCGGAGCGCTGTCGTGGATCCTGCCGCGAATGTCCGCGACCCGCGCGCTCGACCCGACCCTTGCGAACCTGTTTCCGAACGATCCGCGCGAAATGGCGCGCCGGTTTTATTTCGACTCAATCCTCTACGAGGATGCGGCGTTGCGATTCCTGGCGGACGCGGTTGGAACGGAGGCGATCGTGGTCGGATCGGATTATCCCTTCACCATCAGGCAAAGCCGCCCCTCAGCTTACGCCGAGCGGGCGCTCGGCGTCGATGAAGCAGTGTTTCGCGCCAATGCGGAGCGTTGGCTCGGTCCGCGGATCGGTGCATGACGGCGTGCTACGTCCACCGGCAAGGGTGTTCGCTGGGTCCGCTCCCGCCGCGCACCCCCGCTCGGCCAGACCCGCAAGTCCCACGCGAAGCGAATCTGGGTCCCGCGCGATGGGGAAAGATCGGCGCCTTCTATTTCTATGTCCAAGGCTCGAAAGACGACCCGGCCTTCGGCTTTTTCGACATCGAGGTTTCGCTACAGCGCCTGTCCGGGGGCAAGGCTCGCCTCGAAATCTATGCGATTGCAGACGGTTACCAACAGGGCGGCGCATTGGGTTCGCGCCATCCTGTGACCATATCAGTGAAGGACGGGCAGAGAGTCCTCTCGAGCTTCAACTGGACCTTTCCCGATATTCTCGACGGCCACGCCGACCCGCTCACGCACTCCCGCGACATTGATCTCCTCACGGCCGAATGGGAGCGCGTCGACCGAATCGAGTTCGACTTGGCGAACGGCTGAGTCCTTCGGAGTAGCCAAATGGAACGCCTACCGGTCGAGCTCGACGACAAATATCGGCTCGACGCCGAGAGGTTTTACCTGACCGGAACCCAGGCTCTGGTGCGGTTGCCCCTGATGCAACGCGAGCGCGATCGCGCGGCCGGACTTAAGACGGCGGGTTTTATATCCGGCTATCGCGGCTCGCCCCTTGGCAATTACGACAACGCGCTCTGGCGAGCCAAATCCGCTCTGGAGGCACAGGACATCGTGTTCTCGCCCGGCCTCAACGAGGACCTCGCAGCGACGGCGGTTTGGGGCAGCCAGCAGGTCGGATTGTTTCCAGGCGCGAAGGTCGATGGCGTCTTCGGGATCTGGTACGGCAAGGGACCCGGCGTCGATCGCTCAGCCGATGCCCTGAAACACGCCAATTCCGCGGGAACGTCGAAGCATGGCGGCGTCCTGGCCGTCGCCGGCGACGATCACGGCTGCCAATCCTCGACGCTCGCCCATCAGAGCGAGCAGATCTTCTCCGCCGCGATGATGCCCGTGATCAGTCCGGCGAGCTTGCAGGACTATCTCGATCTCGGTCTTCTCGGTTTCGCGCTTTCGAGGTTTTCCGGCTGCTGGGTCGGCTTCAAGGCGGTCTCGGAGACGGTCGAGAGCTCGGCGTCTTTGCGGGCCAACCGTTTAGGGCCCGACATCGTGATCCCCGCGGATTTCGAGGCGCCGCCGGGCGGCCTGTCCATCCGCTGGCCCGATCCGCCGCTCGAACAGGAACGCCGGCTGCACGGGGCAAAGATGCGCGCCGTCGCCGCCTTCGCACGCGCGAACGCCTTCGACCGGATCACGCTCGAGAGCCCCACGCCGCGACTCGGCGTCCTTGCGAGCGGCAAGGCCTATCTCGACCTCCGTCAGGCGCTCGAAGACCTGGGCGTCGACAACGACGCTGCACGCCGGCTGGGTCTGCGCATCTACAAGGTCGGTCTCTCGTGGCCATTGGAGGAAACGGGCGCGCGCCGCTTCGCGGAAGGGTTGAAGGACCTTCTCGTCGTCGAGGAAAAGCGCGGCTTCATCGAGGATCAGCTCGTCCGCATCCTTTACAACATGGAGGCGTCGCGTCGCCCTTCGGTCGTCGGGAAGCGCGACGAACAGGGCGCGCCGCTATTGCCGAGCGAGGGCGAGCTCACGCCAACCCTGGTCGCCTCCGCTCTCCTTTCCCGGTTGCAGAAGCTGGGTCATCGTGAGCCGGCGCTGGAGCAGCGGCTTGCGCGGCTCGAATTGCTCGAGCGCGCTGGCGCCTCCTCGGCCGTCAAGACGCAGCGAACGCCGTTCTTCTGCTCGGGCTGTCCGCACAACTCGTCGACAAAGGTTCCCGACGGAAGCCGCGCGATGGCGGGCATCGGCTGCCACGGCATGGCGATGTACGTGCCGAGCCGTCGCACCGCCACAATAACCCACATGGGGGCTGAAGGCGCCAACTGGATTGGTCAGGCGCCGTTTACCAACGAACCTCACGTCTTCCAGAAC
>NZ_JBKQOT010000612.1:0-3976 GCF_052145395.1 Roseiarcus sp. | reverse complement strand
ACAAACCGACGCAGCGCTGGCCTTCGGCCTGATCGTGACCGTCGACGGCGAATTCGCCGCGCTCGTCGTCATCGTCGCCGCGCCGCCCTCAAGCTGAAAAACGGGACTTCGTCACCGTGCTGTTAAGGGCGCGTCCGTCCGCGCCTAGTCGAAAGTCGCGAGGATCGGCGGCGTGCGTTCGCCGATCCTCCGTCCGTGTTGGACCACTGGGATTTCGCAAAAGTCCAACAGTGACGATACGCGACAAGCAACCATGCAGCGAACGGGATCCGCGCCGTCACTGGAAAAACTGCGGGCGGATGTCTTGGGCGGTGTGGAGGATCGCGCGAATGAAAATGTCCGCGGTTTCTTCCGTGCAAACGATGTAAGGGGTCTGGAAGCGAAATCGCCGGTAAGCCCTGCGCCAATTCGTCGACCGGCTGGCCGATGCGCGGGAGTCGGCAAAAGGGCCGAATGTTCGCTCCAAGGCTGCGTGATAGGCTTCGGGTGACTCCCAAGCCTCCCCTTCGCGCCTCGTCCGGCCGACGGAGCCGGTCCAGTGTGATTGGCAGAATACCTGCAGAATATTCTTGCGATAAAGAGAAAATCCGGGTAGGTTGATTCTTGGTCCCCTGATCGAACCCGCGATGTCGCTCCTCGCCCTCCTGATTCGCCGCCGTTCCTATCGACCGGCCCGCGCTCGCGATATGCGCGCTCGGTTTCGGCCGACTGCCGCGCTCAGCGTCAGCGATCGTTGCGGCGTGGCTGCGCGTCGCGTCGGGCTTCCGATAATGTGGCGAGAATATGGCAAATCAAATTTCGACGTCATGGGAATCCGAATCTTGGGCCTAAAGCCTTGAAATCCCTTGGACGATCCAAAAAATCGACGCCGTCCGGGCCAGGTTTTCAGCCTGTTTCGGCCCGCTTTCGCGGGTTCGCAGCGCCGATTCCAGCTCAGAGGCCGCAAGAAAGGACGAAAGCGCGTGTCTGCGCGTATCATTTGAACCAGAGTCGTCGCGGTCGAATTGTGTCCTTCGGGCGCCGCCCGACGACCAGCGCCGGCCGCGCGCCTCAGGAGGCGATGGAAAGTTCCTGCGCAGTCTCGATCTTGGTGGCGAGGATCACCGCCTGGGTGCGGCTCTCCACGCCGAGCTTTTGCAGGATGGCCGAAACGTGCGCCTTCACGGTGGCCTCGGAGACGCTGAGCTCATAGGCGATCTGTTTGTTCAGGAGGCCCTGCGAGAGCATCATCAACACACGAATCTGCTGGGGCGTCAGCGTGGCGAGCCGACGCGCCAGCACGCTCGCCTCGCGGTTCGACTGCGCGTTGGGGTCGAAGTCCGGCGGGGTCCAGCGCCCGCCGTCGAGGACCTGCGCGATCGCGTCGCGCATCGTCTCCAGCGAGTTCGACTTGGGGATGAATCCCGACGCGCCGAACTCGAGGCAGTGCCGGATCACGGCGCGGTCCTCGTTTCCCGAAACGATGACGACCGGCGTGGACGGCCGCTCCGACCGCAGGAACAACAAACCCGAGAATCCCCGTACGCCCGGCATGCTCAGATCGAGCAGCACGAGGTCGGTTTCCGGCGCCGCTTCCAGCGCCGCGGCCATGCTGTCGAAATCGTGCGCTACGGCAATCTCGGCTCCGGGCGCAGCGGCGAGCACCGCCTCACGCAATCCGCCGACCACCAAGGGATGATCGTCCGCGATCAAGACCCGTACCGTATCCATCTTACCCTCCGCCGTTCGAGCCGGCCGGACGCTCGACCATCGCCCAACGATGCGTCATTGTCACGTCCTCGTCACAGACGAAAGTTGAATTTTTCGAGCCGCTCCAATTTATGGCAAGCGGTTGATCTGACGAAGCGCTTCGACGAGAGCGATTGTCGCGGCGATGCCGACATTGAGCGATCGCAAGGGGGAATGGATCGGAATGCGGATCCGCGCATCCGCCGAGGCGGCGACCGAATCGGGCACGCCAGCCGACTCGCGGCCGACAAGCAAAATATCGCCCGGCCGGAAGACGAAATCCCAAAGCCTCGTTTCGCCTTTGGTGGTCAGGAGCGCGAGTCTCCGGCCTGAATCTTTTCGCCAAATCTCGAACTTGGCCCAGGAGTCGTGTCGCGCAACCGACAAGGCCTCGAGGTAGTCCATTCCGGCGCGTCTGAATCGGCTGTCGCCGATCCGAAAGCCAGCCGGCTCGATGATTGCGGCGTCGACGCCGAGGCAGGCGCACGTGCGCATCATTGCGCCGGCGTTCTGCGCGATGTCTGGCTGGTAAAGAGCGAGGAGAAGCGGCGAGGGGACCCGGCTCACGGTTTGGCGCCTCCGCCAACAGGAGGAAAAGTCAGCGAAGCGGCCCCGCGAAAAGGCGTTCGGCGAACACGACGAAAGGCAAAGACCTCCTGTGTTCTGGTCCTATGGACATCGATTGGGATCAATGCGAACAGCCGCCTCGATTGTCGCCCGGCGCCGCGGTGCGCCGGACGATAGACGCCGACAGAGTTCGGCGCGTTGATTCGGGGGCCGGAGCCATCACATGACGCCGCCGATGAACGCGCGCAGATGGGTTCGGCGCGCATTGTTAAGGGCACTCCTTGGGGGTTGAATTGACCGCCGCTACGACGATCGAAGCACCAAGCCGCAGAGATTTTCTTTACCTCGCCACCGGCGCCGTCGCCGCAGTCGGCGTGGCCGCAGTCGCGTGGCCATTCATTGATCAGATGAACCCGGACGCCTCGACGCTCGCCATGGCGTCGATCGAGGTCGACATCGGGGCGATCCCTGAGGGGCAGATCGTGACCGTCAAGTGGCGCGGCGGCCCCGTCTTCATTCGTCACCGCACGAAGAAGGAAATTGAGGACGCGGCGAACGTTGAGCTCAGCGACCTTCGCGACCCGCAGACCGACGCGCAGCGGGTGAAGAAGCCCGAATGGCTGATCATTGTCGGCGTCTGCACGCATCTCGGGTGCGTGCCGCTCGGGCACGAAGGAAAGTACGAGGGTTGGCTCTGCCCCTGCCACGGCTCGGTGTACGACACCTCGGGCCGTATCCGGCAGGGGCCCGCGCCTCTCAACCTCGCGGTGCCGGAGTATACGTTCCTCAGCGACACGAAGGTGAAAATCGGCTGATCTCAGCCGATTGACACCAACTTCGCCGCAGTCCCCACTCAAGCAATGCCTTCCTGAGAGCCACCCATGAGCGGTCCTTCGACCTACGTTCCCAAAAGCGCGATCGGGCGCTGGTTCGAGTCGCGCCTGCCCGTGATGGGCCTCGTCCACTCGTCGTTCATCGCCTATCCGGTGCCGCGCAATCTCAATTACATGTGGACATTCGGCGCGATCCTGTCGTTCATGCTGATCGCGCAGATCCTCACCGGCATCGTGCTGGCGATGCACTACGTTCCCTCCGCGACCGAGGCGTTCCAGTCGATCAACCACATCATGCGGGACGTCAACTACGGCTGGCTGGTCCGCTACATGCATACCAACGGCGCGACGCTGTTTTTCCTTGCCGTGTACATTCACATGCTCCGCGGGATCTATTACGGGTCCTTTAAGCCGCCGCGCGAACTGCTCTGGATCATTGGCGTCGTCATCTACTTCCTCATGACGGCGACCGCCTTCCTCGGCTACGTGCTGCCCTGGGGCTCGATGAGCTTCGCGGGCGCGACGGTCATCACGAACCTCACGTCCGCCATTCCCATCGTGGGGACCAGCGTCGCCCACTGGCTTTGGGGCGGCTACGCCGTCGGCGGGCCGACGCTGAACCGGTTCTTCTCGCTGCACTATCTCTTGCCGTTCGTCATCGCCGCCTTTGTCGGGCTGCACGTCTGGGCGCTTCACGTCGTCGGGCAGAACAATCCGGACGGCGTCGAGGTCAAGGACGTCGAACGCGACACCATGGCGTTCACGCCCTACGCGACGATCAAGGATGTGTTCGCTCTTTCGTTGTTCCTGATTCTTTACGCCTGGTTCGTCTTCTACATCCCGAACTA
>NZ_JBKQOT010000611.1:0-3385 GCF_052145395.1 Roseiarcus sp. | reverse complement strand
CGATGCGCCCGTCGAGTCACGTCAATGACTTGCGCTCACAAACACCGGAAGTTCGGCTTAGAGCGAGATGAAATAGGCTCGCGCCAGCGAACCCTCACCCGGCGGCCTTCGGCTGCCTTCCACAAGGGGTGAAGGAGAACATGAGAGCAGATTGCTGTGCCGTCGAGTCGCGCTTTGGGACGCGGTCGTTGACCGCGTCCGCCGCGATCAGCGGTCGCGGCGCTATGCGGCGCCTCGATTCAACCGCAAAATGCTAATCCTCTTTCCGCCGGAGCGGAGCGAAAGACGGCCCTGGGCCCGCCGTCGGTCGGCCCCAGAGCGCGAGCCGGACCTCATCGGCGCTGGGCGGCGGACGGCGAGTCTGCTCGTAGGCTTCGACCGCCGGGCAACCGCTTGCCTCGCGGAGGAACAGATAGAACTCGCGCCGGTCGAGACCGAACGCGGTCGCCGGGCGCAGCCCATCAGGCGTATCCCACTTGTGGACGATCATGGCTCGTTCTCGATGACGTCTGATCGTTTCGGCTGAGGCGGCTCCGGCTCCGCGATCGCGTCGAGCGACGGGAAGGCTTGCCCGACCGGGACGCCTTTTTTTCGGGATTTTCGCACGGCGATCCTCGCCGCACTCGATATCAGCCGACCGACCGAAGGCCGGACCGGGGAGGGCGCGCATTCCCAGATGTACATCGGAATCTCGAATCCTGTCGACGGAGCCTTCACGCGAAGTCCGCCTCGATGAGACCGCAGGCTTCAGGCCGTTCGCTATTTGTTCAGTTTGACCACTCGCCAGCAGCAGCCGACGCAGTGCTTGTGAGCCCACTGCTCCGCTTCGTCCTTGGTGTCGAAAGCACCGTGAACGTTATCCTGGCGGGGCTCATTCGTGACGACGACGTACATCTGTCTACCTTCCTGCTGGCGCCATTTCGTCGTGTCTGGGTTCGCGAGGACATATCCTTGAAAATAACCGACCAGCCCGATGACGAATTGTATCGATCATCATCAGCTATATTCGGGACGGCTGTCCTTTCAGCTTCCCTCTAGACTGCGCGCAATAGTACCTTGCGTTAGATTCGAAACCGCAACAGACTAGCAGGCCTTCGGAAAATTTTGGTAAAAATCGTCTTGGACGCGGGCGAGATGCTCCGGGCGACACGCGTCCGCGGCCGCCGGACGGTCGGGGCGTCGCTCTTGCGTGGACGGCGCCGCCGGCTCACCATACGCGTGGGGCGGAAATCGAGGGCGGACCCAAACGTGCAGCGCGAAAAGACGACTCTCAACGTGCGCCACCGGACGGCCTACCGCTACGCCCGCCCGGTCGAGCTCGGCGAGCACCGCTTAATGCTCAGGCCCCGCGACGGTCACGACCAGCGCCTCGTCGAGTCGGAGCTGACGATCGAGCCGCGACCGGCCCGCATCCGCTGGCTCTACGACGCCCTCGACAATTGCGTGGCTCTGGCCTCTTTCGCCGGGTCGACGACGTCGCTCATCGTCGAGAGCCGCTTCACCGTTGACCGGAGGGAGGACGATTCGCCCGGCGGCGAAATCGATCCGCGCGCGCGCCATTACCCGTTCTCCTATCTGCCCGAGGAACTGCCCGACGTTTCCCGATCGATCGAGCGGATTTACGCCGATCCGGGCGGCGACCTCGAGCGCTGGGCGAACCAGTTCGTCACTTCAGGCGGCACGACGCAAACCGGACACCTCCTGATGACGATGACCTACGCGATCAAGGAAGGTTTTTCCTACGAGCGGCGCGAGGAGGCAGGCGTGCAGGCGCCCTGGGCGACCCTCGACCGTCGGAAGGGCAGCTGTCGCGACTTCGCGGTGCTGATGATGGAGGCTGCGCGCACGCTCGGCATCGCAGCCCGGTTCGTCTCCGGCTATATCTACGCGCCCTGCGGCGAGACCGAGCCCGAGCGCCTCGGCGGCGGCGCGACCCACGCATGGGTCCAGGTCTATCTGCCCGGAGCGGGCTGGATCGAGTTCGACCCCACCAATGGACTGATCGGGGGCAAGGATCTCATCCGGGTGGCGGTCGCGCGCGTTCCCGAGCAGGCCGCGCCGCTGACCGGGACCTACTACGGCAACCTGGAGGACGAACTCGGCATGGAAGTGTCGGTCGAGGTGACGCAACAAATCTGAATCTCCAAGCGTTTGTCCCAGTGAGGCGCTGAAAGCGCGACGGGGACAGCGGATGATCATCAGAGCGGGCTACAAGATTGCGTTCGAGTGCGCGGCGCAGACGCCGATGCTGTTGCAACTCAACGTCCACCCATCGCGCGACGCGGATCTTCTTTCGCCCGATATCGTCCGGGTAAGCCCGGCCGTCCCGATGCAGTCCTATGTCGATTCGTTCGACAATCGAGTGACGCGGCTCGACGCCCCGCCTGGGATCATCACGTTCAGCAGCGATTTTCTGATCCGGGATTCGGGCCTTCCGGAGGACACGCCGGACGACGCGCCGCTGGCGCCGGTGACGGTGCTGCCGGTCGACACGTTGCGATTTCTCCTGCCGAGTCGCTACTGCGACAGCGACGGTCTGAGCGATTTCGCCTGGGGGAAATTCGCCGGCGCCGCATCGGGGGCGAAGCTGGTGCAGGCGATCTGCGACTTCGTCCACGACCACGTCCAATTCGATTATGGGCGGGCCGACGCGCGCCGGTGCGCCTCCGGCGCCCTCAACGAAGGGGTCGGCGTATGTCGCGACTTCGCCCATCTCGCCATCGCGCTCTGCCGGGCGATGAACGTGCCGGCGCGTTATTGCGCCGGCTACCTCGGAGACATCGGCGTGCCGCCGAACCCGGACCCGATGGATTTCTCGGGCTGGTTCGAGGCCTTTCTGACCGGGCGGTGGTATTCTTTCGACGCCCGTCACAACGTCCCGCGGATCGGGCGGGTCGTCATGGCGTACGGCCGCGACGCCGCCGACGCGGCGCTTTCCTCCGCATTCGGCCCGGCGCCGCTACGGACTTTCGAGGTGACGACCTACGAGGAGACTGGGGTCGAGTGCGCGAATTCCCCTACGTCCGCCGCTTGGCCGGATGCACCGACGTCTCGAGAATATTTTCCACAGCGCCAATGACCAGCGCCGAGGACCCGACGATCAGCGGGTCGGGCCCGACGACAACGTGGCGATCCTTGTTGGGGTAGGGCAGGTTGAACAGGAAGTGCTGCATGGCGTTGAGGCGCGCGCGCTTCTTGTCGTCCGACTTCACGATGGTCCAGGGGGCGTCGGCGGTGTCGGTGTTGAAGAACATCGCCTCCTTGGCCTCAGTGTACTCGTCCCACTTGTCGAGCGAGGCCTTGTCGATCGGCGAGAGCTTCCACTGCTTCAACGGATCGGTTTCGCGCGCGGCGAAGCGGCGCCGCTGTTCATCGCGCGTGACGG
>NZ_JBKQOT010000610.1:0-3208 GCF_052145395.1 Roseiarcus sp. | reverse complement strand
CGCCTTCCTCCCTTTAGATGGACGCGAGGGTCTTCTGCGCCGCCTTCAGATGCGGGATGTCGACCATCTTGCCGTCGATCCCGAGCGTGCCCGCGCCGGGATTGGCGGCGAAAGCCTCGACGATCCGGCGCGCGTGGGCGATCTCCGCTTCAGACGGCGAATAGCAACGGTTGATCGTCGCAACCTGGTCGGGATGGATCGCCATGCGGCCGAGGAATCCGTCGCGCCGCGAACGGCGGCAGTCGAGTTCGAGCCCTTCCGTGTCGAGGAAATCGGCGTGGATGGTGTCGATCGGCATGACCTCCGCGGCGGCGGCAGCGAACAGGCATTGCGTGCGGGCGACCTGGTAAGGGAAGGTCCAGCCGCCCGCTTCCCTGTTCTCGGTCGCGCCGAGCGCCGCGGCGAGATCCTCGCCGCCCCAGGTCAGCGCGGCGAGCCGCGGATGCGCGGGCGCATAGGTGTGAAGGGCAAACATCGCCTTCGCCGTCTCGGTTGCGACGACGGCGATCCTGACGGAGCCAACCGGCATCGCCGCCCTCGTTTCGAAGGCCTCGAGGTAATGGCCGAAGCGGGTGATGTCCTCCGCGCCGTTCGCTTTCGGAACGAGCACGCCGTCGAGTCCCGGCTTCACGACGGCGGCGAGATCGTCGAGGGTCAGGCCGGTGTCGAGCGCGTTGATGCGGACGAAGAAGGACCAGCCGCGCGGCTCCCTATTCTCGAGAAGGCTCGCGACATGGGCGCGCGCCGCCGCTTTTTGGCTGGGCGCAACCGAGTCCTCGAGGTCGAGGATCAGCGCGTCGGCGCCGGACGCCTGCGCCTTCGCGAACTTGCGTTCCGAATCGCCCGGAACGAACAGAAGCGAGCGAAGCCTCATTGGGCCTTCCTAAGCATCAGGGCGACGCGTCGGCAGGAGCAGACAACCTCGCCGCGCTGGTTGAATCCCTTGTGCTCGAACGTCACGATCCCCTGCGTCGGGCGCGACTTCGAATCGCGTAAGGCGACCACCTTCGTCTCCGCGTGAATCGTGTCGCCAGCGAAGACTGGCTTTGGAAAGGCGACTTCCTCCCAGCCGAGATTGCCGACCGTGGTGCCGAGCGTGGTGTCCAGCACCGACAGGCCCACGACAAGACCGAGAGTAAAGATGGAATTGACCAGCGGCTTGCCGAACTCGGTCGTCTTGGCGTATTCGTGGTCGATGTGAATGGCCGCCGGATTATGGGTCAGCGTCGAGAACAGGATGTTGTCCATGTCGGTCACCGTGCGCCGGACCTCGTGGACGAAGGTCTGACCGACGGTGAATTCCTCGAAATATTTCCCGCCCAATGCTCAACTCCCCCTTTTAGTGCAGGCGTCCAAAGATCGAGACTGCGGCGACGCTGTTGAACGGCGCGCCGCCGAGATTGTGGGTCAATCCGAGATCCACTTTGTCGAGCTGGCGTGATCCCGCCCGTCCGAGCAATTGCGTATAGACCTCATAGGCCATTCGGAGCCCCGAGGCGCCGATGGGATGGCCAAAGCACTTGAGGCCGCCGTCCGGCTGGCAGGGCTGAGCTCCAGCACGGTCGTAGCGGCCGTCGAGAATGTCGCGCGGCGCGTAGCCTTCCTCCGACAGGCCGAGGTCCTCCATCGTCACGAGCTCAGTGATGGAGAAGCAGTCGTGCACTTCCGTCAGCGAAAGCTCGGTCGCCGGATTGCGCACGCCGGCCTCCGCGTAGGCGCGTTTCGCGGCCTCCCGCGTGTTCAGCACATAAGAGCCGTCCCAGGCTTCATATTGCATCTCCCAGCCGTGGCTGGCCGAAAGCTGCACGGCCTTGACGGTCACCGGATTGACAACGCCAAGCCCTCTCGCGATCTCGGGCGTCGTGACGATGGCGGCCGCTGCGCCGTCGGACACGCCGCAGCAATCGTAGAGCCCGAGCGGGTCTGCGATCATCGGCGCCTTGAGGATCGTCTCGACGTCGACGGCCTTGCGCAGATGGGCGCGCGGATTTTGAACCGCGTTCTGGTGGCTCTTCCAGCTCACATGAGCCATGGCGCGCTTCAGATCGTCGCCGTTAAGCCGGTGCTTCGCCGCATAGGCCCCCGCCAGCTGGGCGAAGGAACCAGGCGCGGAGCCGTAGGGAAGCCAGAGGTCGTTGGCGAGGCCCTTTGTGCGTAGAGGCAGCCCGCCGTAGCCGGTATCCTTGAGCTTCTCGACGCCGAGGGCCAGGGCGAAATCGACGGCGCCGGCGGCGACGGCGTAGACGGCGGCGCGCAGGGCCTCGGACCCTGTCGCGCACATGTTTTCGACCCGCGAGACCGGAATAGTCTTCAGCCGTAGGGCATGCGCCAGCGGCAGCGCGCTGTTGCCGACATTGATGTCGTCAAGCGCATTGCCCATCCAGGCGGCCTGGATCTCGGAGCGTGCGATCTTCGCGTCCGCAAGCGCCTCCTCGAAGGCCTCGACCATGAGGTCCTCGGGGCCCTTGTCCCAATGTTCTCCGAAGGTCGTGCATCCCATGCCGAGTATCGCGACCTTGTCCTTGATCCCGCTTGCCATGTCTCAACCTTCGAGCAAGGGACGCTCAGCCGGCGCCGCTTTCCAGAAATAGGTTCGAAAGCCGCGACGCTGGTCGCGCGACTTGACGCGAAGGCGCATCCGCACCCGGTCGCCCACCGAAAAACCCCGCAAGTCGTCGTCCGTGAACTCCATCATTACCCTCGCGCCGTTGTCGAACTGTGCAAGCCCGAACCAGAATGGCGGGTCGGGCGTGAAGTTCAACCGATCTGCAGTCACGGAGACGACGCGGGCGAAATCGTCAGCGAGCCTGACGTCCTGCATCGGCTCGGGGCCATCGGCGTCGGGCCGGACGGGGACGCGACTCTTCGGGAACTGCACGTTTCCGACCGCGTCGCGACCGCCGACGAAGCCAATCATGTCGCGCCCGTAGCGCGCAATGACGGTGGCCTGCGCCTTCTGTTCGAACTCCGAGCGCACGCCCCAATCCAGCTCGAGCGCGCCGCTGAGACTCAGGAAACGGACATAGTCGCCAAGAGCCAGCCCCTGCCGCAGCGCGTCCTCCGCCGATCCGGCGCCCGGCATCGGGGCGGTCATTTCCAGCACCAGCGCGTCACTGCCGCTTCCGAATCCCGCGACGAGGATGCGCTCTCCCGGTTTGGCCCTCGCGGCTGCGAGCGCCATCGCGAAGAGGCCGTGGGCGGCGCCGAG
>NZ_JBKQOT010000609.1:0-3092 GCF_052145395.1 Roseiarcus sp. | reverse complement strand
CACCCGTGAGGCAACCCAGGCGAAAACCGCCGTAGCTGCGGAGACGACAACGTACCCTAGTCCATAGAGGTTCGCGGCGCTTTGAACGAAAGTCGTCTAGGCGGCATTGCCGCGACCCCAAACCTTCACGACACGTGCCGCGACAAGGGTCCGTTTCAGAGTTCGACCTTCGCGTTTTCCACCCGCGATCTTTCGAACCGCACGTTGGAGCCAAATCTCGACCGCCCCGTCATGGATTCCGATATAGCCGGGCGAATTGTCGTGATCGTGGTTCTCGGGCAGTTCGGTCGCTGGGTTGCGGACGTCGATGAGACCATTCGAAATCTTAGCGTCGAGATACTGCTTCAGCCTTCCAAGAGGCGATCTGTCGGGCGCCACAACCGCGCCGAGGCGCGCGGTCAGAGCTTGATGGCGACTGGCAAGTACGAAGCCGCGATCGAGGACTTCAACGCGGCGCTGAACGTCAGTTCAGACAACTCGGATGCTTGGGCGGGGCTCGGGTTCTGTTATCAGAAACTCAATAATCGGTCGAAAGCGGTCGAATCCTATCAACGCGCAGTTTCGGCGAACCCCAACAATACGAACGCCCGGTCCGCGCTGCAACGCATGAGCTAGCACGGGCCACAGCTGCGAGTGGGCACCAGGTGCCGTGCCCATCCTTGTGTTGGGCGTCTGGCCCACGCTTTCCTCTGGAGGTTCTCCCGGAGACCGTTGGATAAGCCAGGCCCCGAGCCCTCCGCATTTTCGCGTCGTCGTACCCCTTCCTCGTCCTACCGGCGGCCAAGGAGCGGCCACGGCGGACTGGCGGATCATCCATTTCAATCTGGCGTGAAACACATGCTTAGGACTCTTTCGGCAGGATCGACGACAGTCTCCCATGACTATGAAATCGACGCTCATCGTGCCCATAACGCTCCTCGCGACGCTTGTCGCGGGCGTCCTCGTCCACGACTGGCTCAAGACCAAGCCGTCTGTCGAGGACCCGGCTCCGACGCGAACCGGATCGATTGCGACGGCCAATCCCGATGCCCCGGCGCCTGTGAGCCTGGAGCCCGTTTCGGCGCCGGCGCCCACCTCGCAAGAGGCGAACCTCGTCCAGGACGTAGCTCCGACGCGAACCGCGTCGATTGCGACGGCCAAGCCCTCTGCTCCGGCGCCTGTGAGCCCGGCGCCCGTTTCGGCCCCGGTACCCTCCGCCATGCCCGAGCCCGAGCCGCAGCGACGCATGAGCGCCTCGCAAGAGGCGGGCCTCGACGCGTGGATGATCAAGACCTATCTCGCGTGCTGGAAGCCGCCGGCGGCTCAGCCCGCCGACGCAGATCCTTATGTCGCGCGGGTGCGCCTCAAATTCAAACCCGACGGATCGCTCCTGAAGCCGCCGAAGCTCGTCAATCCGCCGTCCGACCCGGCACAAAAGCCACAGGCAAAGAGCGCGTTGCAGGCTGTCAAGGCATGCGACCCTTTACCGATGCCAGCTCAATATCGCTCTTTTTATGAGCAATGGAAGACCAAGACCATCCACTTCGATCCGCGGGTTGCCGCCCGCTGACCCCGGGCATGAGCCGCCAGCGCCCGCGCCAGCCGTTCCAGCCGACGGGGCTCCTAGGATGCGATGCCGCAACATTGTACTGCGCCCGGTTTTCTGGACACGGGGCTGCACTATGCCGCGTGCTTGAGGTTCGTGTCGAGCCATTCGGCACGGGCCTGGCGTGGGGAGCGGTATCCGTTTTTCTCGATGAGCCACTCGGCGTTGTATCGGGCGGTGAAGGCGCTGACGGCTTCTCTGACGTCGTCGATGGTCTGGAAGACGCGGCCGCCATAACCGCCCGCACGTCGTCCATCCGTTCTTCCAGATTGGCGATGCCGCCAATGCGATCAGACAAGCCGGTGCCGCGCTTATCGAATAGGATCAGCCGCGAACACCCAGCAAGCCGGGAGAAAAAGTTCGCCCACTCGGGACTCTCCTAGAACAGCTCGATATTCGAGACAAAGCCGGGCACGAAGACGAGATCGAAGGGGCCGTCCCCGACGACTTGGTATAGGCGATGCGCAAATCGCCGCTCTTGGCATAACGCGTAACGCGCTGCATTTCGGGTTCCTCGCTGCACGCGCGGCTTCGGACAACCCTCCGCTGAAAAAGCACCCCCACACTCGCATAGCCGCAGCTTGCGGTCCACGACAAGCCGAAAACCCGCTCGAACCGGTCTGGTGGCCCGTCAGATCGCGCGGGAACCATCCGGACGCAAGCGTGTAGTCTCCATCGAACCGTTGAGGAGGGTTGATGCGTCGAACGGGACCAATGGTCGGAGCCGACGTATTGCGGACCTAGCGGACCGCGGCCTCGGACGCCTCAATTGGACGAGGAAGCGGACCTACAGGGTCGCCAGGGAACGCGAGGAGTCCCGCGGTGGGCGGGTATTGATGGTTGCCATGACCGATCCTTGTCCGCGCGCTGAGCCAAAGAGTAGCGCTTGCCGACGCGCTTCGCCACTCCCGCTTCCCTTCCTACTAAAGGGAGAAGACGAAGAGCGAAGCTCAGCGGATGGGGTCCACCACGCGGCGTCGGCGCGGACGTGCATGGCAGAGTCAATGCTCGCGTCGATCCAAACGCAAGGTCCTTAGGCGCCCTACCGCATCACGCAGCCCCTCGGCACGCCGACCCGCTTGCAATAGACCACGGGCCCGTGCACGACGACCGGATGCGCAGCGACAGCGCCACGTGCGACACAGCCGTGCGGCACCCCCGCTGCTCTGCAATAGACGACGGCGTTTGCTGGACGCGCGGTCATGAATAGGCCCCCGATGACCCCGTTCGCCACAGCCAACCCGACGGCCGACACACGAACTGATTTCAGCATCTTCGTTTCTCCTCTGTGACGCCCAAGGAATCATTGGACTTGTGAGCCAAATCTTTGATTATCGTTATCCACCCATCACGTCTCGCAAGCCGCGACATGCCACGACCTCGCGAGCAAGAGCGCCAGGGCGGCATGCAGTCCGACGGCAGGCCACAACAGCAAGCCCCCGACGCGCTCGACCACGCCAAGGTAAGTCAGGAACAGCGCGATCAGAGAATTGTAGGTCAACATCCC
>NZ_JBKQOT010000608.1:0-3172 GCF_052145395.1 Roseiarcus sp. | reverse complement strand
TCGGCGCCCGAAGCCCTCGAACGCGTCGGTGCTGCGGACAGCGCCAGCCTCACATTCTCATCCTATCCGACGTCAACATGCCGGGCATGAGCGGCCTCGAGCTTCTGCCTCGGGCGCGCCAAGCCCGCCCCGACGTGCCGGTCATCATGATCACGGCTTACGGCGACGCGGAAACGCGGCGGAAGGCGATTGAGGGCGGCGCCTCGGGGCTCTTTACCAAGCCGATCGACTTTCCTGTGCTTCGCAGTGAAATCTGGCGCCGCCTGGACGAGGCGCTGGGCGCCGCATGACCGCGAAAATCCTCGTTGTCGACGACGAGCCCGATCTCGAGGACCTCATCCGGCAGAAGTTTCGCCGCCAGATCAAGGACGGTGCGATCGCCTTCGGCTTCGCGCGCGACGGCGTCGAGGCGCTGGCCTTCCTCGCCGAGAACCGCGACTTCGACATGGTCCTGTCCGACATCAACATGCCGCGGATGGACGGGCTGACCCTTCTCGCCCGATTGCAGGATGAGGCGACCCGGTTCTCCACCGTCATCGTCTCGGCCTACGGCGATATGGCCAATATCCGCACCGCGATGAACCGCGGCGCCTTCGACTTTCTCACCAAACCGATCGATTTCGCCGACCTCGAGGCGACGGTCAGCAAAACCATCGCGCATGTGGCGGCTCTCAAGGATGCGCGGGCCCGGCAGGCGGCGGCGGAGCGCGCGCATGCTTCGCTTTCCCGCTATTTCTCGCCCAATCTCGCGCTGAGCCTCGCGGCCGACGCGAACGCACTCGCGCCCGGCGGAGAACGGCGCGAGATCGCGACGCTGTTCACCGACATCGCGGGCTTCACGCCGCTGGTCGAATCGCTCGATCCCCGGCAGCTCGCGAGTCTGCTCAGCGGCTATCTCGAAGGCATGACGGAGATCGTGTTCGCCCATGAGGGGACGGTCGCCAAGATCATTGGGGATGCGATCCATGTCCTGTTCGGCGCGCCCGGCGACCAGCCCGACGCCGCCTCTCGCGCGATTCACTGCGCGCTCGCGCTCGACGCCCGCTCGGAAGCCTACCGGCAGGAATGGAACGCGCGCGGCGTTTCGCTTGGCGTCACGCGCATCGGCGTCCATGCCGGACCCGCGATCGTGGGCAATTTCGGCGGCGGGCGTCTCTTCGACTACACGGCTTACGGCGACACGATCAACGCCGCGGCGCGCCTCGAAGCGGTCAACAAAGAGCTCGGCACGCGCATCTGCGTGAGCGCAGCCGCCGCCGGACGCGCGGAAGGGTTCTTCGGGCGGCCGGTCGGCGACCTGGTGCTCCGGGGCCGGAGCGAACCCATGCGCGCCTTCGAGCCGCTCCCGGAGGCGGAGCGATCGAGCCCGCATACGCTCGCCTATCTCAAAGCCTTTGCGAAGCTCGAGGCGGGCGACGCAGGCGCGCTTGCAGCCTTCGCCGCGCTGATCGGCGAGCGCCCGGCGGACGCGCTCGCCCAGTATCACCTGAAGCGGCTGCTCAACCGCTGCGCCGGAACGCGGATCGAAATGACGTAGATCCGCCCCGTCTCAGGCGCAAAAATCGTCGTCCGTGAGCATGTCGTCGATCCGCGATTTTCAATCGCCTTGGGCTGAGCTCCGTTGAGGATGGACTCCGTCTCATCGCCCGGCGCGCCCCGGCGCGAGCAAATGCGTTATGAACCGGACAGAGGAGCAACGCGCAAGAAGCGTCACAACCGGTCGCTCGGTGTTGAATGAGCCTATCGGCGATGTTGGCGGGAAGCGGCCCCTCCAGCGATTGGGGTGAACCCTCTTTAATGCCGGAGCAGGCTCCGAATGGCTCCCCTTAAGACCCTAGACAGCGTCTTCGCCAAGGCTATGGAATAGTGAAGATTTCACTTCAAACCAGCCACGACGACGCCGGTCGCGACCTTGTCCATTTTGCGCATTGCTGGCTACCTTGCGCCGGCGCAGGATTGGCGACGCAAAAGGCGGCGTTCGGCGAGCGCGAGGTCAGTCGCATCGGCCGATGAACTTGAAATGGGTGAAGTTTGGCACCTGACGAGCGCTCCGGATGCCCTGTCTCGGCCATCGAAGAACCCTCGACCCCCGACTCCGCTTGGGCGCAGGCAATCTCGGCGTTTCTGGTCAGGGCTGCTTCGTGGCGCTCCCAAGCGCCGTGGTGGTCGGGCCTTGCCATCGGCGCTCTGGCGGCCGGCGTCGGCGCTCTGGCCCGGTTGGCTTTGCTGGGAGAATCGACGACAAAACTCGTATATCTGACGTTCTTTCCCGTTGTGATTATCGCCGGCCTTGCTGGCGGACTGTCGGGAGGAACGTTCGCAACTATCTTTTGCAGTTTGCTCGTTTATGTAGTCTTCGATCCGCCCACAAACGTTACCGAATGGCTGGGATTAGCGGTATTTGTGACGAGTTCCGCCTTTATTGTCAGCGTAACCGAGATGCTGCTCCGCACAAGGTCGTGCGCGCTTACCGCCGAGGCGACGCACGCGATTCTCGCCAGGCTGTCGGCGATCGTCGAAGATTCGTCCGATGCAATCATCAGCAAGACGCTTGATGGAACGGTTACCAGTTGGAACGCAGCGGCGACGCATTTGTTCGGCTTAAGCGCCGAGGAGATGATTGGGCAACCGATCACTCGGATAATTCCGCCGGAATTCGTCGAAGACGAGAGCATGATATTGGCGCGGATTAGAGTCGGCCAAGCTATCGAGCAATATGAGACTTGCGTATAGCGAATAACGGCCGCAAATTTGATGTTTCGGTGACGATCTCGCCGCTTAAGGATGCGACGGGCAAGGTCATCGGAGCATCGAAGATCATCCGAGATATCACCGATCGTAAGCGCGCCGAGGAGGCGCTGCGCCTGTCGCTCAAAGAGGTGATGGACCTGAAGACGGCTCTCAACGAGCATGCCATCGTAGCGTTTACCGATCCGCAGGGCGCGATCACCTATGTGAATAACCGGTTCTGCACGGTCTCTAAATATTCGCGGGAGGAATTGCTCGGTCAAAATCACCGCCTCATCAACTCCGGCTATCATTCAAGGTAATTACCCACCCCCTATCTTCTGAGGCGGGCTCGGCGGGTTAGATCGGGCTCAGGGGAGGACACCGACGATGACGGCGAAGGGGTTGGCGCCCTTGAGCCTTGCGGTATCGACGGTTGTGCGGA
>NZ_JBKQOT010000607.1:0-7338 GCF_052145395.1 Roseiarcus sp. | reverse complement strand
GCGTCCTGAAGCTCAGCGAGTCCGCCGCGCTGCTCGCGACCATGGCGATCGCCGCGTCGAACTTCGTCTGGCTCCCCATATCCGGCGCGGCCTCCGATCGGATCGGCCGAAAGCCGATCCTCGTCGCCTTCACCGTTCTTGCGCTCCTGACCGCCTACCCGGCGCTCGCCTGGCTCGTCGCCGCGCCGAGCTTCAGCCGGACGATGGCCGTCGAACTATGGCTGTCGTTCCTGTACGCCGGCTACAACGGCGCGATGGTCGTGGCGCTGACCGAGGTCGTGCCGGCCACAGTGCGCACGGCGGGCTTTTCCCTGGCCTACAGCCTCGCGACCACGCTCGGCGGCTCGTCGCTCGCGATCTCCACCTTCCTCATCGAGCGGACCGGCGACAAGGCCGCGCCCGGCTACTGGATGAGCTTCGCGGCGCTTTGCGGGCTTGTCGCCACGCTCGCCCTCTACCGCGGGCGGGAGACGAGCCGCCGGCTAGCGCCGGCGACCGGTTAGCGCGGAACGCGACCGGTCGGAGGGCCGGTCGTCGCTTGCGGGCCCGGTGTCTCGCGGACCCGCCCGTCACATCGACGCCCCGATGAGATCGAGCGAGCGGTCGACAATGGCGCGTGAGGCGTCCGAGGCTGGTATTTCCAGGCTTTTCCCCTGCACGTTTGCGAGGAACGCGTAGAGCCCGTCCCGGCTCTCGCCCGCGAGAATCCGGTCGCGCAGCTGCTCGGCGTAGGCGAACAGCTCGCCTTCGTTGCAGTCCGCCGGCAGGTCCCACAAGTCCTTCATGATGTCCACGACAGCGCTGATCCGAGCTGTCTTGTCCTCGGCCGCTGCCGCGATCGCGCTCCGGCGCGCGCCGGTCGCTCCCCACGCGCCGCGCCAGGGGGTCTCCCGCACGGGGGTCAGCGGCGGTTTGTCCTCCGACCAGGCCAGAAGGTTGTCGAGGAGGCACTGGGCCATGGCGTGACGCGTCTTCACTGAGGCCGATCCGACATGCGGCAGCAGTACGACATTGTCGAGCGCGATAAGCGCGGTTGGGACCTTCGGCTCGTTGTCGAAGACGTCGAGGCCGGCCGCCAGGATTGCGCCGCTTCTCAGCGCCTCGATGACGGCCTGCTCATCGACCAGCGATCCGCGGGCGATGTTGACGAGCACGCCATCGGGCCCGAGCGCGCGCAGGACCTCGGCGTTCACGATATGGCGGGTCTCGGACCCGCCGGGAGCGGTGACCATCAAAATGTCGCAGGCCTCGGCCATCCCGGTCAAGGTCGGATAGAAGCGATAGGAAACGTCCGGCTGGGCGTGGCGGCCGTGATAGACGACCGAAAGCCCGAACGCCTCGGCGCGGTGGGCGATCGCCTTGCCGATCCGGCCGAGGCCGAGAATCCCCATGGTCCGCCCGCGCAACGACGCGGTCAGGGGAAACGACGCCTTCAGCCATTGCCCGGCGCGAAGATAGCGCTCCGCCTGCGGAAGCCGGCGCACGGCCATGATCGTCAGCCCCATCGCGACGTCGGCGACCTCGTCGTCGAGCACGCCCGGCGTGTGGGTGACGATGATCCCGTTCTCGCCCGCCCACCTTGCGTCGATGTGATCGTAACCGACGCCGAAGCTCGCGACGATCTCGAGCTTGGGGAGCCGGCGCATGAGCGCCTCGTCGATACGGCCATGACCGCCGGCCGACGCGATCGCTCGGATCGCTGGTCCGTGCTTGGCGAGCCACGCCTCGGGGTCGGGCTCGAGCCACAGCCGATGCAGCGGCAGCCGCTCCACGATCAGGTCGGCGACCACGCCCATGCCGGCCGCGGGCATGAGAACGTCGAGTGGCTTCATGCGATCCGCCCTTTCCGCTTTCCTGGCTCGGCCGGACGTGGCACATGCCACGGCCATGGCCAGCCTCGACGCCATTGCTCCCGAGCGACGGCGCCCCATCGTGCGGCGCCTTATGCTACAGGATTTCCGCTCGTACGCGGCGCTCGATTTGAGGATCGGCGGCCGTCTCGTCGTCCTATGCGGCGAGAATGGCGCCGGCAAGACCAACCTCCTCGAGGCTCTGTCGCTGCTCGCGCCCGGGCGCGGGCTGCGCCGGGCCGAGCTCGCAGAATGCGCGCGCCGGGAGGGCGCCGGCGGCTTCGCCCTGTCGGTCGAGGTCGAGGAGGATGGGGAGACCCGCCACCTTGGCTCCGGCTGGAGCCCGGCGGACGCGAACGGCGGCGCCGAGCGCAGGAACAGGATCGACCGGGCGCCCGTTTCCTCGTCGCGCGCCTTCAGCGACCATGTCCGGGTCGTCTGGCTTACGCCCACGATGGACTCGCTGTTCTCCGGACCGGCGAGCGAGCGGAGGCGGTTCCTCGACCGGTTTGTGCTGGCGATCGACCCGAGCCACGGCGCGCGGGTCAACGCCTTCGAGCGCGCGTTGCGCGGCCGCAACCGGCTCTTGGAAGAAGACCGGCGCAACGCCGCCTGGCTCGACGCGGTGGAGCGTGAGGCGGCGGAACTCGGAGTCGCAGTCGCGGCGGCGCGACTCGAATGCGTGAGCCGCCTCGAGGCGCTCATCGCCGCCGAGCGCGACGACGCCTCGCCCTTCCCCTGGGCGCGGCTGGCGCTCGAAGGCGAGGTCGAGGCGCTGGCCGCACGCGGCCCAGCGCTCGACGCCGAGGACCGCTACCGCGCGCTGTTACGCGACAATCGCAGCCGCGACGCGGCCGCCGGCCGCACGCTGATCGGCCCGCATGTTGGGGATCTCGCCGTCTGGCATGGCCCCAAGGACGCGCCCGCGGCGAGCGCCTCGACCGGCGAGCAGAAGGCGCTGCTGGTCGGGCTGGCGCTCGCGCACGCGCGGCTCGTCGCGGACATGTCGCGCATCGTCCCGATCGCGCTCTTCGACGAGATCGCGGCGCATTTCGACCCTCGCCGCAGGGCCGCCCTGTTCGATGCGCTCGGGCGTCTCGGCGGCCAGGTGTTCGTCACCGGCGCAGACCCGGCCGCCTTCGCCGATCTGGCGCAGCGGGCGGAGACGTTCGAGGTTTCTGCCGAGACCGGCGTACGAACGAAGGCTCAGGCGTGACCGGCGTCGGACGACAGCATCCCGGGGTGGACGCCGAGCGTGGCGAGGGCCCGGTCGTATTTGCTGCCGTCGTCGGCGCCGAAGATGAGCTCCGGATCGGCCCGGCAGGTCAGCCAGCCGTTCGCGAGAATCTCGCTCTCGAGCTGGCCCGAACTCCAGCCGGCGTAACCCAGCGCCAGGACGGCGTGCGCGGGGCCGGTCCCCTTGGCGATGGCGCGCAGAATATCGATGGTCGCGGTCAGACAGACGTCGTCGGCGATCTTCACCGTCGAATCGGTGGCGCCGTAGTCGGCGGAGTGAAGCACGAAGCCCCGGCCCGTTTCCACCGGCCCGCCGTGCACCACGCGCACCGCCCTCGCCTGCAGCGGAAGCCGGATCGCCGGTTCGGGCACGATGCCGAGTTGGGCGAGAAGCTGGGCGAAATCGATCTCGTCGGCGCGCTGGTTGATGATCAGCCCCATGGCGCCGTCCTCGCGATGGGCGCACATGTAGACCACCGAGCGGGCGAAGGGGCCCTCCCGGAGCGAGGGCATCGCAATCAGGAACTGGCCTTCCAGACTGGTCGGCGGCGGAGGGTCTGTCCGCTTCATTCGCGCCTCCGGGATCGCGCGCGGGATATGACGGGTTACAGAATGGTAGTCGAATTCCAATCATGGGTATAGGAGCGCGATGACGCACGCAGAGCGAGCAGCCCGCAACAAGGGATGGACGCGCGGGACCACGCTTGTGTTCCTCTCGGCCTTGTGCGCGCCGGCGATGGCGGCCGACGCCTACTCGACCGATTGGGCGAAAGCCGCGAAGTCGGACGCTCGGCTTCTGGCCGCGGACGGCGCGCTCGCCGGCTTCGAGATCAGGCTCGCGCCGGGCGCCATCACCTACTGGCGCGACCCGGGCGAGGCCGGCGTTCCCCCGACCTTCGACGTCTCGGGCTCCGACAATGTGGCGAAGGTCGAACCGGTATTCCCGGCCCCGAAGCGGATCAAAGAGCAGGACGGCAGCGAGGCGTTCGGCTACGACGGCGGGGTCGTCATTCCGCTGAAGGTCGAGCCGCGCGATCCGGCGAAGCTCGTCACGCTTCAGCTCGACGCCAATTACGCCGTCTGCGAGAAGCTCTGCCTGCCGGCCCGGGCGGAGCTCACGCTGACCCTTCCGGGCGCCGCCTCGCCCTACGCCTCGACGGTTCAAGCGGCGCTCGCGGCCGCGCCCCGTCCGGTTGAGCCGGCGGCTTTCGGCGAGTTCAAATCCGACGGCGCGGGCGCCTGGCGGCTGTGCGCGGCGCATGAGGCAGGACCGCCGCGCGACCTGTTCGTCGAGCCGCCGGAAGGCTGGTGGGTGACCGCCGCCCCGGCGCCGGGCGAAGGAGCCCAAGACTGCTTCGCGCTCACGCTGCGGGACATGCCCAAGGGCGCCGCGCTTCCCGCGCCCTTGCGGCTAACGATGACCGGCGGGACGGGCCCGGTCGAGACGTCGGTGATCGCCCGATAGGAGCGGCGCGCAGTTTTGGCGCCGCGGAAGCCTTTTCAGTGTCTTACGCGCAAAGAATGGTCACAAATTCGGTTTTCCGGGCTACGGGAATAAACAAAACAAAATACTAATGTACAAATAGCTGGCTTCAAACGCGAACCTTTATCGCCAGCCGACCGGTTGATTCCCAAACAGCGAAGGCGGGCATTTCTGTCTTCTGAATCATCAGACGACATTCGTTCGGCCTTGGCAAGACAATGTTGGCGCGCGCCGGCGGCCGCGGCGGCCAAAAACCCTGGCGCTCGACGCGGCGCTCTTTGCCGCACAGCGCTTCCGGGATACGAGTCGCCATTCCCATCGGGAGCCGCCATGCCTCGCGTCCGCGCCAACGCCATCGACATCGCCTATGAGAGCCTCGGGCGCCAGGGTGACCCGACCATCCTGCTGATCCACGGCCTCGCCACGCCGCTGACCGGCTGGCCCGACTCGCTCTGCGAGGGGCTCATCCGGCGAGGGTTTCGGGTCGTGCGTTTCGACAACCGCGACATCGGCCGCTCGACCTTCTTCGACGCGCTCGGAATTCCGGACATCGGCGCGATGATGGCCGCGCTCCAGTCAGGCCGGCGGCCGATCCCGCCCTATCCACTCGACGCGATGGCCGCGGACGCGGCGGGGCTCATGGATGCGCTCGGAATCGTGCGCGCCCATATGGTCGGCGCCTCGATGGGCGGCATGATCGCGCAACTCGTCGCGCTCAATCATCCGGAGCGGACGGCGAGCCGCGTCTCGATCATGTCCTCGACCGGCCGGCCAGGGCTCGCGCCGGGCAAGCCCGAGGCCATGCGGGCGCTGATGGCGATGCCGGCAAGCCCGGCGCGCGCCGATCGCCTCGCGACCGCGGTCGCAGCGGTGAAGGCGATCAGCGGCCAGGGCTTCCCGCAGACCGACGCGGAGCTCGTCGCCTACCCTGGGGCGCAGCATCGACGCCACGCCCTACGATCCGCCCGCGGCGGCGCGGCACATGGCAGCCGTTATCTGCGCCCCGCCCCGCCACGAGCGGCTGAAGGAGGTCCGCGTCCCGGCGCTCGTCATTCACGGCTCGGACGATCTGGTCCTTCCGCCGGCGCACGGCGAGGACACGGCCAACAGCATCCCCGGCGCGAAACTCATCGTCGTTCCCGGCATGGGCCACGACTTCAAGGAGGCGCTGATGCCGGTCTGGATCGAGGCGATCGGGGATTTCGCGGCGAGAGCGCAGAAGCCCCTTTGAGGCCTCCGCTCCGATCGTCTATCCTTCCGCCAGTCCGAGCGGGGGAAACACGCCATGCCTCAGGTCCGAGCGAACAAGATTGATATCGCCTACGAGAGCCTCGGTCGCGTGACCGACCCCGCGATCCTGCTTATCATGGGCTTTTCCGGCGCGTTGGTCGGCTGGCCGGATGCGTTGTGCGAAGGGCTCGCCGCGAAAGGCTTCCGAGTCATCCGATTCGACAATCGCGACATCGGCCGATCGACCCATCTCGACGCGCTCGGAAGGCCGGACCTCCAGGCCATGTTCGCCGAGGTCACGGCGGGCCGGCCGGTCGCCGCGCCTTATGCGCTCGACGACATGGCGGCCGATGCGGTTGGGCTCATCGACGCGCTCGGGATCGACCGCGCCCACATCGTCGGCGCCTCGATGGGCGGGATGATCGCGCAGCTTGTGGCGATCAATCACCCGGCCAAGGCGAAAAGCATCGTTTCGATCATGTCGACGACCGGCCGTCGCGACCTGCCGCCCGGCAAGCCCGAAGCGTTCGCGGCCATCATGACCCCGCCGGCGAGCCCGTCCCGCGAGGATCGCATCGCGCGCGGCCTCGCAGTCTGGCGCGTGATCGGCAGTCCCGGATTTGCTGCGACCGACGAGGAATTGACCGCCTTCGTGACGCGCAGCGCCGACTACGCCCCATACGATCCGGCCGGAATCGTTCGCCAGATGGCGGCGGTCCTCGCCGCCCCGCCGCGCGACGAACGGCTGCGGTCGGTCCGGCTGCCCGCGCTGGTCATCCACGGCGACGCCGACCCGCTGGTCCCGATATCCGGCGGCGAGGACACGGCGCGAAGCATCCCCGGCGCGGAACTTCTGATCATCCCGGGCGCCGGCCACAACATCAACGAAGCCCTGACCCCGATTTATCTCAAGGCGATCGGCGACTTCGCGGCGAAGGTCGAGGCCGCGGGTTGAACGCCGTCTTTACGCCTGTCGCATCCTCGGATTAGTCTTTGGCGAAGCCGCCGCGGAGGCGGCATGACCGAGGACTGCCCATGACCATCGCCGTCGGCGAAAGCCTGCCCAACGTGACGCTCACCCTCGTGACCCCGGACGGCCCGAAGCCGGTCGCGACCAAGGACTATTTCGCCGGCAAGACCATCGTCCTTTTCGGCCTGCCCGGCGCCTTCACCCCCACCTGCCACAAGAACCATCTGCCGGGCTTCATCGCCAACGAGGCGGCGTTCAGGAGCAAGGGCGTTGACGCCATCGCCATGACTTCGGTCAACGACCCGTTTGTCCTTTCGGCCTGGGCCGAGGCCACCGGCGCGGGCGGCCATGTCGACTTCCTTGCCGACGGCAGCGCGATCCTGGCCAAGGCGCTCGGGCTCGACCTCGACCTCACCGAGCGCGGCATGGGCGTGCGCTCGAAGCGCTATTCGATGTATATCATCGACGGCGTGGTGAAGGAGCTCAACATCGAGCCGCAGCCGGGCGTCGCCGACCTCTCGAGCGCCGAGCACGACATCGGGACCGCGTATGGCGTCGTGAAACAATCT
>NZ_JBKQOT010000606.1:0-3951 GCF_052145395.1 Roseiarcus sp. | reverse complement strand
CTCTATACGTTTTGTTTCATCTGGGTAAGCTTTCGCCCGAGGGCGGCCCGGCGAGAATATGAGTGACCGAGAGTTTTGGCAAAAAATGATAACATATAGAATTAGCTCGTCTAGGCAGTGTTCGAGACGAGACCAGGAAAAAAGCGTCCTCCCGACGGCGTAGTAGGACGATTTCACATAGAGTGGGTCGTTTACAAACGGGTTTGGTTTGCTCGGAAATAATACGCGCCACTATTTCGTGATCATGGCTCAACATAAGAGTATGCCGAAAGTAGACGGTACACTTTAATGGCGTACCCTTTGAAGATCAGTTCCGGCTTGTCACTAGGGAACACTTCCTCTCCAGTATATGGATTTACTATGCCATAGAACAAGCTCTGCACAAAACGGTCCCCTTTCCCGTTTGCTGTCGTATCTATCTTTCGGAAGTCTCCGCGTGGGTCTCGACCATCCGGTTCCGTAAAGACAGCGTATTGTGCATTGGCTTTCTCGCTTCTCTGCATCAAATTGAACGATAATTCAGCCCTAGTCTGTTTAGACGAGCTATCCCTCGACTTCGCCCATACTAATATATGTTCGTGTACATTACCGATCTTCCGATCGTTCGGTGGACCATCTCTCTTTTGCCAAGAGATATAAACTATAAAAGTTTTCCGCCCGAAAACCTCGTCGGCGATTATCTTTAGATAGTGCGCCTCACCGTCATCTAACGAAATCCAAATTGAGCCATCTTCCCTCAGCAGTTCCCTAAGAAGCTCCAAGCGTGGCCACATCATCGCGAGCCACTGCGAATGTTCAATGTTATCGTCGTAGTGTTCGAACGCTGATCGAGTGTTATAGGGTGGATCGATATAGATACACTTCACTTGACCCGCAAAAAAGGGAAGCAACGCCTTCAACGCATCGAGATTGTCGCCCTGAATGAGCATGTTTCCGGAGTCGGGGGCACCGGAGCTGAGGTCAGGCGCCTCCTCCAGTAGGCGATAAGAAACTTTTGTCGCGGCGCGCACATCTTCGTTGCGCGTCAGCCAGTGCAAAATGGGCATGCTAGTCGATTCGCTGCGTTTCCCTACTTCCTGCCCGACGTCGGCGACGGGGTAAACAGCGAGATTGCGAATTAAGGCGGTGCTCGCCCGGTTCGCTGGTAGCGGGGCTTCCCATAATCAGAATTATGTGATACTATCTTTCAATGAATGGGAAGATCAGCTCGCCCGTCAGGATGGTCCCGCTCAGGGCGCGATCGCTTTTCGAAAAGTGCGGATGCGAGGCCCGGAGACGCAATGCGCGAAATCGAGCGGTGCCGGGACGCCCGGAAAATCTGCTGCAAACCCCTGAAAAGGCCCAAAACCGAACTGGAAGCGCCGCCCCTCAGTGCGCCGTCAGATGCTCGCCTCGGCGCTCCGGGCTGAAGCGGATCACGATGGCGATGGCCACCGCGACGACCCCGGCGACCAGCGCCAGCGCAAAGGCGTAGTTCCCGTCGTTGGCCTCGGCGATCCGGGCCTGGAACGGGCCGTTGTAGGAGGCCAGGAAGTTGCCGGCCTGGTAGACGAACGCCGGGATGGTGGCGCGGGCGGCGCCCGGCGCGAGCTCGTTGAGATGGGCCGGAATGACGCCCCACGCCCCCTGCACCGCGACCTGCATCACGAAGGCGCCGACGGCCAGCATGACCGGGGTGGTCGAATAGGCCCACAGCGGCAGAGCGGGCAGCGCGAGGAGGGCGCCGATCGTGATCGCGTTCACCCGGCCGATCTTCTCCGAGTAATGGCCGAAGGCGAGCCCGCCGACGATCGCCCCGATGTTGGCGACGATGGCGATCCAGCTCACCGTCGCCGGGTCGAACTTGTGCTGCTTCTGCAGGAAGGTCGGGTAGAGGTCCTGCGTGCCGTGGCTGAACAGGTTGAAGCACATCATGAGCACGACCATGTAGAGGACGAGCCCCCGGTTCTCCGTGACCGTCGTACAGAGATTGGGCTTCTCGCGCGACTGCGAGGCCTCGAAGGCCGGTGATTCTGGCACCGCGGCGCGGATGAATAGCACCACGAAGGCCGGCAGCACGCTGAGCAGGAACATTGCCCTCCAGCCGAACGTGTAGTCGCCGAAGGTCCGGCCGTAGAACAGCCCGTAGGCGACAGCCGCGAGCAGAAAGCCGTTCGGATAGCCGCACTGCAGGATCCCCGACACGACGCCGCGCGACTGGGGCGGGATCGACTCCATGGCGAGCGAACTGCCGAGTCCCCACTCGCCGCCCATGGCGATTCCGAACAGCGCTCGGAGGATCAGGAAGACGGTCAGGTTCGGCGAAAGGGCCGCGGCGGCACCGATCAGCGAGTAGCAGAGAATGTCCAGCATCAGCGCCGGCTTGCGCCCCCAGAGGTCGCCGATGCGGCCGAAAATGAAGGCCCCGATGAAGCGCATCGCCAGCGTGAGGAAGAGCGCATAGGCGACGGCCGAGACCTCGACGCCGAATTCTTTGGCGATGTCCTTGATGACGAAGGTCAGCACGAAGAAGTCGAACGCGTCCAGCGTCCAGCCCAGATACGCAGCGACGATGGTCCGGATCTGCTGCCCCGTCAGGTTCATGCTGGCCCTCGCGTAGCGACCGGCGGTCGGACGCATTTCGTCTTGCGTCACTTTATCGCAGGCGAATCGCCTCCGCCAAGGCGCGTCTCGACAGCGGGGCGGCGGGATTCTAAGAGCCGGTTCGGACAACCGGCCCAAAGGGATTGAGCGCTCGGGATGATCATCGCCATCGACGGTCCGGCGGCTTCAGGCAAGGGGACGATCGCCCAGCGCCTCGCCGTTCGCTACGGTCTGCCGCATCTCGACACCGGGCTCCTCTACCGGGCGACCGCCGCGGCGCTGATGGGCGCGGGGCGCGACCTCTACGACGAGCGCGCCGCGATCGCGGCGGCGCGGGGCCTCGGCCTGACCGAATTCGACGAGACCATGCTCCGCCGCCGGGAGATGGGCGAGGCGGCGTCGGTCGTGGCGGCCATGCCCGGGGTCCGCGAGGCGCTCCTCGAGGCCCAGCGCGCCTTCGCCGCCCGGCCCGCCGGCGCGGTGCTCGACGGCCGCGACATTGGCACGGTCGTATGTCCGCGCGCCGACGTGAAGATCTTCGTGACCGCCAGCGCCTCCGCACGCGCCCAGCGGCGCGCGCTCGAACTCGCTCAGCGCGGCGAACGGGCGGACTATGGCGCGATCCTGGCCGACATCGAGAAGCGCGACGCCCGGGACTCGGCGCGATCGGCGGCGCCTCTGCGCGCAGCCGAAGACGCGGTCCGGCTCGATACGACCCATCTCTCGATCGAGGAGGCGGTCGCCGAGGCTCAGCGAATTGTGGAAGCGGCCCGCGTCAGGGCCTAGGGCGCACGGCGCGGGCGGCTGGGTTCAGGCGGCGTCGCGCGACAGGCGGCTGTGGGTCGCGCGCAAGCGCTCGATCGCGCTGTCGATCTCCTCGCGCTGCCGCTCGAGGTGGCCGATCTGATTCGCGATTTGCTGAGGCTGCAGCCGCTCTTCGATGTCGGGTGTTTCGCTCGCGCCCCTGCCGCCGATCAGGTCGGTGATTTCGGACAGAGTGAAACCGAGCTTCTTGCCCCTGAGGATCATGCCCATCCGGGTCCTGTCAGCGCTGCGATAGTAGCGGGCGCTTCCTTCGCGACGGGGCTTGATCAGACCCCGGTCCTCATAGAACCGTAACGTACGCAGGCTGACCCCATACAACCGCGCCATCTGACTGATTGTCATTTCGTCTTGCCCCATATTGGGAGCAGGGTCGGCCTCGCCTTCGAGCGCATTCGAAGACGCGCTGTTCGAATAATTTAGGGACGACATCCGGCTCATGACCTTTCCTTTCGTCGGCGCCGTTGCTGTTCGCGCCTAACCGCAGACATCCTGATCTCGAAGGAAAGTGATTTGGCGCCTCAGACGAGCGAGTAGATGATTTTG
>NZ_JBKQOT010000605.1:0-3915 GCF_052145395.1 Roseiarcus sp. | reverse complement strand
ATCAGCGCCATGCCGTCGGCGATTGCGTGATGCATGCGAAAGATCACCGCAACGCCGCCCTCGTATTTGTCGACGAAGTGCACGGTCCAGAGCGGATGGTTGGGATCGAGCGGCTCGGAGGCAAGCTCGCCGGCGAGGCGTTCGAGCGCTTGCTTGCCGCCGCGACCCGGCAGGCGGACGCGTCGAATATGGTGACTGAGGTCGAAATTGAGATCGTCGCGCCAGAAGATTCCGGTCGGCGTGCGCTCGACCATCTGACGATAGCGGCGGTAGCCGAGAAGCCCCTCGACGATCTGGTTCTCGACACGCTCGATGTCTACCGGCGCTTCCAGCATCCAGACGCCGACGATCATCATCAGGTTGTTCGGACGATCCATCCGCAGCCAGGTCGTATCGACCGACGACATGCGCTCCCTATGGCTCATCGTTTTCTCCTTATGCGTCATCGTTCTAGCGCTTTTGCGCGCGGGGAAAAAGCGGTTCGGGCATGTTTAGGGCGATCGACCTACTCGATTCGGGATAGAATAACTTGCGATGACGAAGGATACGTATCGCGACCTGCTGCTGACCGAGCTCGACCGCTCGGAGGCGTTGCGGGCGCGCACCCGGGAGGACCCCGAGTTCAACGGGAAGCGGGTCTTGCTCCGCGTCTGGCAGGCGGGACGGCTCGCCCGCACGCACCGGGATCTGCTGGAGAGCCGCCGCTTTCACGAGGCCGCTCAATTCTTCCTCAACGACCTCTATGGGCCAACCGATCTCAGCCGCCATATCGAGGAGGTCCGCCGCATCGTGCCGGTCATGACCAACGTCCTGCCCGACTCTGGGCTGGCGACGGTCGCGCACGCGATGGAGCTCAACGCGATCTCCGAAAGCCTGGACGAAGCGATGGTCGAGACGCTCGGCGACAAAGCCGAAACCCTGGACGAGGCGACCTACGCGGCGGCCTACCGGGCGATCGACCGCGCCGAGGACCGGGCGCGCCAGATCGACCTCATCGAGCTGCTCGGCATGGCGCTCGACAGGCTGACCCATATCCATTTCATCGGCATGACGCTGAAACTGATGCGGAAGCCTGCGCGGCTCGCCGGTCTCGGTGAACTGCAGGCCTTTTTGGAGCGTGGCTATTCCGCCTTCGGGGCGATGCGCGGGGGGTCCAGCGAGTTCGTGACCATCGTGGTTGGCCGCGAGCGGGCAATCTCGAGGGCGCTGCTCAACGGCGACGACGAAGCGCTGCGGCGCCCGCAGCCTCGGCCATAGCGCGGACCACGGTCGAAAAGGCTTGAGCGGCCGCGACCGCGGCGTCAGAATTCCCGCTCATCCCGGACTGATCCATGCCGCTACCCGCCGGAAGTTTCAACCTCGCCTGGCATTGCCTCGGCCGACAGGCGCAGATGCGCGGCGGCAAGATCGCGCTGATCATCGCCGACAGCCCCGACGCGCTTCGCTCCTGGACCTACGCGGAGCTCGACGCGAAGGTCCGGCGCCTCGCCGGCGGCTTCCTCGCGAGCGGGCTGAAGAAGGGCGACCGGGTGATGATTCGCGCCGCCAACGACGTCGAAGCGGTGATCGCGATCTTCGCGACCGCCGCGATCGGCTGCGTCGCCCAGCCGGCCTCGCTCATGCTGACGGCCGAGGAGGCGCTGGCGGTCGCCGCCGACTCGGGCGCCTCCGCGATCGTGCTCGGCGACGCCGAGCCCGCCGAGCGCGCGCTGTTCGGACACATGCGCGTCTTCGACGGCGCCGATGTGGCTCGCCTCGCCCAGGAGGGCCCGCCGGCGGAATACGCGGAGACGGCGCCAGACGACCCGGTCTATCTCGTCTACACCTCCGGTTCGACCGCCGAGCCCAAAGGCGTGCTGCACGGGCATCGAGTCGTGATCGGCCGCGAGCCGATGGCCGACGGTTGGCTCGGGCTTGACGAGGACGACGTCGTCCTGCACGCGGGCAACATCAACTGGACCTACACGCTCGGGGTCGGGGTGCTCGACCCATTCGCGCGCGGCGCCACGGGGGCGCTCTATGCCGGCCCGCGCGACCCGGCGATCTGGCCGCGGCTGATCGAGGCGACCGGCGCCACGATCTTCGCCGCGGTGCCGAGCGTCTACCGGCAGTTGCTGAAGTACGGGGACCCCTCGCCCCAGCGCCTCGGGCGTCTGCGCCACGGCGTCACGGCCGGCGAGGCGCTCCCGCCTGACCTGCTCACCCACTGGCGCGAGGCCAGCGGGACCTGGCTCTACGAGGCCTTGGGGATGAGCGAGATCTCGACCTACATTTCGAGCCGGCCGGGCGAGGCGATCCGGCCGGGTTCGCCGGGCCGGCCGCAGCGGGGACGGCGCGTCGCCGCGCTGGCGGTCGAGGGCGGGACCGACCCCCTGCCGCCAGGCGAGGTCGGCCTCCTCGCTGTCCATCGCAGTGATCCGGGCCTGATGCTCGGCTACTGGAACCGACCGGAGGAGGAGGCGGCCGCTTATCGGGGCGAGTGGTTCCTCGGCGGCGACCTCGCCGAGTTTGACGCCGACGGCTATGTCTGGCACCGCGGCCGCAACAACGACATCATGAACGCCTTCGGCTACCGGGTGTCGCCGCTCGAAGTTGAGAAGGTTTTGGCGACCCACCCCGACGTCGCCGACGTGGCGGTGACGGAGCGCAAGGTGTCAGAGGACGTCTCGGTGATCGCGGCCTTCGTGGTGCCAAAGCCGGAGACAGCGCCGGCGGAGGCGGCACTGCTGGCCCATTGCGCGGCGCATCTCGCCGTCTACAAGCGCCCGCGGAAAATCGTGTTCGTGAACGAGATCGCCCACACGCCGAACGGCAAGGTCAGCCGAAGGCTGCTGCCGCAGATCAGTTAGCGAACTACTATTGTTGATACATTCGCGGTCGCGCCGACCCGATTTTCCCCCAGTTGCCCGGGCCGACCCCGTGCGCTTCGAGCAAGCCTGTCACTGCTGCGCCGCCGCGCCTCCCGCCTTCGCGAACGTCTGCCGAAGCTGGTATTTCAGAATTTTCCCCGTCGCGTTGCGCGGCAGCGCGGACACGATCTCGAGCCGCTTCGGCAGCTTGTAGTGGGCGAGGCTCGCTTCCGCGAAGGCGCGCAGCTCCTCGAGCGTCAGCGACTGTCCCGGCTTCAGCGCAACGACCGCGACGACGCGCTCGCCCCACTGCGAATCGGGCTCGCCGATCACACCGGCCTCGGCGATCGCCGGGTGGCGCATGAGCTGGCTTTCGATCTCAGCCGGATAGACGTTCTCGCCGCCGGTGATGATCATGTCCTTGATGCGGTCGCTGATGGTGAGGAAACCTTCCTCGTCGAAGAAGCCGGCGTCGCCGGTGTGGAACCAGCCGTCCGCGTCGATCGCCTTGGCGGTCGCGTCGGGCAGGCCCCAGTAGCCCTTGGTCACGTTCGGCCCGCGCACCAGAATCTCGCCCTGCGCTCTCGCCGCCGTGAGCTCGCGGCCGTCGGAATCGACGATTCTGACCTCGACGAACATCGGCGTCCGGCCGGACGAGCCGACCTTGGTCAGCGCATATTCCGGCGCAAGAAAGCTCACCATCGGCGAGGTTTCGGTGAGGCCGTAACCCTGCTGCATCATGACCCCGCGCGCCAGATAGGTTTTCAGCACCGGAATCGGGCAGGGGGCGCCGCCGACGATCAGCACGCGGACCGATGAGAGGTTTGTCTCCACGAAGTTCGGATGCTGCGCCATGAACAGGAACATCGCCGGCACGCCAAACATCGTCGTGACCTTGTGCGCGGCGATGTCGGCGAGCGCGCGGCCGGGGTCGAAGGCGCGCTGAAGGACCACCAGCGCTCCCTTCTGGAACGCCGCCAGCATCGTGACGTTGAGGCCGCCGATATGAAAGATCGGCGCTGGGACCAGCGTCACATCGTCGGCCAGCATGTCCAGCGTGTGCATG
>NZ_JBKQOT010000604.1:0-2745 GCF_052145395.1 Roseiarcus sp. | reverse complement strand
CTCGCGAGCGGCTCGCCGAGCCTTGCGCCCATTCATCCTTCGTCTGCGGCGCAGAATCGAGCGCGACCCGCGCCGACCCGACCTGCTGCTGACCGAACTCAGGGTCGGCTACCGACTCGCCGCTGCGACGGGCGATCCGTTGTATTCCGACGCCGCCACGACTCCTAGGGAAGGAATGGGCGGCCGTCCGCCATGACAGTATGGCCTGCCGCTTGTGTAAGATGAGTGTCCGCTCAATCCGGCCAGCCATATAGTCCAGAACTAACGAACCGCGCGTTTTTGTAGCACAAGCGGACAGAACCGGAACGCGGTAGGGGCAAGCGATTGAAAAGCCGCGGGATCCCTAAGGGCGGGGGTGGGCGGGCGGATGTCGGCAAACAGGTGATTTCCGACGGCCTCACGAATCGGGCCCCAAAGGCGGCGGCGAGTGCGAAAATCTACACGACAAACCATGTCGGAATGAGGTAGCGTGCGAAAACCGCGCCTCAGGGGTTTTCCGCACATGCTGGTCGGCTACATGCGAGTGTCCACGGACGGCGACCGCCAGGTCCTCGACCTGCAACGCGATGCGCTGCTGGCCGCCGGCGTCGATGAACGGCACCTGTTCGAGGATCACGTCAGCGGCAGCCGTGACGACCGCGCGGGATTGTCGAAGGCGCTGGCGTTCGCCCGGCCTGGCGTCTGCCTGGCGGTCTGGAAACTGGATCGCCTAGGCCGGTCGTTGCCGCATCTGCTGAGCGTGGTGAACGGCCTCAAGGAGCGTGGCATCGCGTTCCGGTCGTTGACCGAGCAGATGGACACTACCACGCCGCAAGGCGAATTCCTGTTCCATGCGTTCGGCGCTTTGGCGCAGTTCGAACGGTCGCTCACGCAGGAACGGGTGAAGGCGGGCCTGGCGGCGGCGCGCCGGCGCGGGCGCCGGGGCGGGCGGCCGGTTGCGATCGACGCCGAGAAGCTCGCCGCGGTGATCGCCGCCCTAAATGCCGGCACCACCAAAGCGGCGGTCTGCCGCACCTTCGGCGTCAAGCGCAGCACGCTGATCGACTCCCTGGCCCGGATCGGCTGGATTGCCGGCCTCGCCAGCCAGGGAGATGCACGTGAAGCGACGACAGGAATTGACCGCAGCGCAACTCGCCGCGCTGTTCGATCCGGCGACCGAACAGCGTGACATGGTGCGGCATTACACGCTCTCCGACGCCGACATAGCGATGATCCGGCGCTGCCGCGGCGATCACAGCCGCCTCGGCTACGCCCTGATGCTGTGCTGCCTGCGCTACCCAGGCCGTCACCTGCACGCCAATGAGCGTCCGCCAGCGGCGCTCATCGCGTTCGTGGCGCAACAGATCGACGTTTGCCCGGATGGCGCAGGGGACGTGCAGGCGTCCGAGCTGACGCGCCGCCGCCATGCTGCGGAACTGCAACGCCGCCTTCGGCTGCGCCCATTCGCCGCGCGCCACGGCGCGGAGCTCACGAAGTGGCTGCTGCCGCAGGCGGTCGAGAATGACCGGCTCGGGCATTTGGCAGAGTTGGTCCTGGAAGAATGCCGCCAGCGCCGCATCATCATTCCCCCGCCGCGCACGCTGGAGCGGCTCTGCCTTGCCGTGCGCTACCGCGCTCGCCGCGAAATCGAACACCGGCTGACCGACGGGCTGTCAGCCGAACAACTGCGGCGGCTCGATGCCCTGACGAATCGTCGCTCGGAAGCCGCGCACAGCTGGCTGGCCTGGCTGCGGCAGATGCCGGAAGCGACCAAGCCGGCGGCGATGCTCGGCTTGATTGAGCGGCTCAATCATGTGCGCGCGATCGGCCTGGACCCGGCGCGCGCGCATCGTGTGCATCAAGCGCGCCTCGCTCAGCTTGCGCGCGAGACCAGCCGCACGACGGCGCAGCATATCGCTGGCTACGAGCCGCAGCGTCGGCACGCCGCCCTGACCGCGGCCGTGCTGGATCTGATCTCGAGCCTCACGGATCAGGCCGTCGATTTGTTCGAGCGCCTGATGGGGACAATGTTTCGCAAAGCCGAGGGGCGTTATGCCCGCTCGTTCCAGGACGATGCGCGGGCGATCAACGAGAAGGTCCGGCTGTATGCGCAAGTCGGCGCCGCCCTGATCGCAGCGCGCGAGGCAAAGCGCGACGCCTTCGCTGCAATCGCGGAGGTGATTCCCTGGGATCGCTTCCGCGAGACGATCGCCGAGGCGGAGGCGTTGGCCAGGCCGGACGACTTCGACGCCTACCAAGCGCTGCCAGAGCACTATGCCGGTCTGCGGCGCTAGACCCCAGCGTTCCTTGAGGCGTTCGCTTTCCAGAGCGTGCCCGCCGCCGCATCGTTGCTGCGCGCAGTCCACACGCTGCGCGGCATGAATAGGACCGGGGCGTCTCACGTCCCGAAATCGGCCCCGGTCAGCTTTGTGCGCGAGCGCTGGGCCCGGCACGTGATGCCTGACGGCGCCATTGACCGGCGCTACTATGAAATTTGCGTCCTGTCGGAGTTACGCGGTCGGCTGCGCGCTGGCGACGTTTGGGTGACGGGCAGCCGGCGCTACCGGTCGTTCGAGGAGCGCCTAATCTCGCAAGAAACGTTGCGCGAATTGCAGGCGACCGGCGCGTGGCCGATTGCAGTTGACGCCGACTTCGAGCGCTTCATTGCCGATCGGAAGGACGCTTGGGCAACCGAGACTGTTGTTCTGCACGCCGGGTCGTCAATCCAAGTCGACAGCTACGCGGCGGAGGGCGAGAACTATCGTC
>NZ_JBKQOT010000603.1:0-21358 GCF_052145395.1 Roseiarcus sp. | reverse complement strand
AGGCCCGCCTTGCTCCACCGAAACCGAATTCGCGGCGAACCCCGAGGCAATCGCCATGAGCGGTTCCGATATGGACCTGTGGACAACCGTGACGCCCCAATTGCCCACTCGAAACAGCGAGGAGCCGACGACGCTCGCTCCACAGGCCATTCTCGAGTCCTTACAAATTTCTCCGAGATGTTTTAAACTTGCGTCAACCGCGACGAACACATGAGAACGCCATGGCGAACGTCACTTCAGCCACCATCTCTCTGACCGATAAAATACTCGGCCGCAACCTCGATCCTCTGGCTGAGATCCTAAAGTTGATTGCTTTAGACATGGAGTTAGAAAATGTCGCACACCTGCGCTTCTCCAAAAACCGGGGCGAAGATATTACGGTATTAACTGCGGTAAATACTTTCCAAAAGGAGTGGCAGGCAAGGTATTTTCTTAAGAATTATTCGCTAATCGATCCGGTTGTCAGATTCGGTGTCGAGGCGACGGCACCGTTTGACTGGGACACGTTGAGTCGGGACGATCCCGCGATCCACGACTTCTTCGAAGACGCCCACCGGCACAACGTCGGTCACAACGGAATCTCAATTCCCGTACGTAATCGAAATAATACTATGTCTCTAGTTTCGTTCAGCAGCAATATGTCCAGGGAGGAATGGGAAGCCTACAAAGCATTGAATATGGCCAATCTCCAACAACTGTCCGTCCTAATCGACTCCGCCGAGAACGCAGACAGAAGCAAACTGCCGACGCCGCTCGTCCACCTCACATCGGGAGAGGAACGCTGCCTTGTGTGGGCAGCGAAAGGAAAGACTCAACAAGAGATCGCGGAAATCCTTGGTTTAAGCTTGGGGACAGTGAAGACCCACCTGGATTGTGTGCGTCGCAAGTTGAAGTGCAAGAACCTGACGCATGCTGTAGGCGTCGCTATAGCCGCCGGCGTAATCCCCGCCGCTGCGTTGGGAGAATGGGGCTCGACATAGGACATTGTTATTCGCTCCCTTTCACAGCGGGCGAAGATGGCCGAGGCATGTGAGGGTGCTGGCTGCCTCGCGAAGTTAGGCGCACCTTGAGCCCCGCAGGCGACATCGTGAAGCCGAACCGCTCCGTGACATCAGACGAGCGCCCGACGCGCTGGACAGTGAAGTTCTTGTAGAGCATCGACAGAAGGTTCTTGATCTCGAGCAGCGCGAGCGACCGGCCGGGGCACATCCGCGGACCCGAGCCGAACGGGAGGAACGCCGAGACATTGTGCGGACCGCCCGATGGATTCAGCCATCGATCCGGCCGGAACGCGAGCGGATCGGCGAAATTCTCGGCGCTGACCGCCGCGGGGCGCGGGAGCACGAAGACCAGCGTTCCCTTGGGGACGAGGACGTCACCCAGCGCCACGTCCGCGTTGGTCTCAAGCGCCGTGGTCGGCACGACTGGACGCAGCCGCATCGTCTCGCAGGCGACCGCCTCCGCGCTCGCGAGCCGGTTGGCGACATCGACGTCCCCGGCGACGTCCATCGGCCCGATTACGGCGTCGGCTTCGTTGCGCAGCTCCGCGGCCCACCCGGGGCTGTCGCAAAGCTCGTGGACCGCCCAGGCGATCGTGAACCCCGTTGTGTCTTCGCCGGCGACCAGCAAGGTCACGAGATTGGACCAGATGACGTCGTCCGAGAACGGTTCGCCGTTCTCGTCGACCGCCGTGATCATGGCCTCGATGAAGTTGGACGGCTTTTGCGCGCGCCTTGGCTCCGCCCGCAATCGGGCACGCGTGTCCGCCAGCAATCCGTCGAGCCAGGCGCGGAGCTTCACGAGGGCGCGCGTGAATCGACGGTCGGACGGCGTTTGAACGTAGCGCCACGTCGGACAGAGCGCGAAGGTCCGGCGGTTGAGCACCGGCAAAATCACTTCAAGCTCGCGCTGGATGGCGTCGTCCGCCCGCCCGACCGTGTTGGCGTCGCGCCCAAACACGATCAGCATGGTGACGTCGATCGTGAAGCGCTTGATATCTTCGGTGATGTCGACCGGCTCGCCGACCGCTGCGGCCCCGCGCCAGTGCGCCAGCAGACGTTCGGCGACCATTCGGATGCTGGGGTACAGCTGGCGCAAATGGCGCTGGGCGAGGGCCGCGACGGCAAGCTTGCGTTGCCGCCGCCACGCGTCGCCCTCGGCGTTGAACACTCCCCTGACGCCGGCTTCCGAGAGAATGCTGTCGATCGTCGCGCTGCGGCGGAACGTTTCGGGCCGCGCGCGGAGGGCTAGCGCGATCAATGCCGGGTCAGACGTCGCGACAGCGCGTCTCGCCCCCATCCGGAGCTGGTAAGTCCCGCCATACCGGACCGACCATTCCTCAAGGGTGAGATGGCCTCTCATCGCATCGAGCTGGTGCAGATTGCCGATAATGGGCAAGGGCCTCGGGCCGGCCAGGTCACCCGCTCTACGCGTGCCGGCGATCGGAGCCGACGGCGGCTCGAGGGCCGCGACGTCGACGAACAGGGCGCCGTCGCGCTCGGTGACGGCGCAGGCCGCGAGGCATTCCGGACCGCCCTCGCGCCGTCCGGAGTCAACCGAGAAACGCCAGCGATGGTTCCGACAGATGAGGGCGCCGCCGTCCAGTTCCCCCTCTCCGAGCAATGCGCCCTGATGGGGGCAGCGGCCCTCGAAGGCGCGCCAATTCCCGCCTGATCGAAGCAGGACGACGTCGACGCTGTTCGCGGAGAGAGCGAACGGACCGGCTGCCTTCAGTTCGCTGACGTCGGCGACGCGAGCAAGTGGTTCCAGCTTCATCGCCTCGCTCTCCCTTCGGCCGGACAGGCTGTAATGAGATACTTCATAGCTTTGCGCTTGAGAAGCGGACAAAGCGGTTCAGTGGGAGGACGCTGGCTTCGTTGCACCTTCGTTGATGTTGCCCTCCCGGTGGTTGCAGCTTCCCCAATTCGTATTCATCCGCTGGAGAAAGTAGGCGTTGACCTTCGCCAGCCTGGGTTGTGCTGATCGTGCTGATCGAGTATGGCCAGGAAGGGCTCGGTGTGGGTCGACTCCAGCGCCATTTCGTGGACGATCACGTACTCGAGCAGGTCCTTCGGCTTCTTCACCATCTCCGTGTTCACGCCGAGCTTCGGCTCCCACACGCGCCTCGTGCTTGATCTGGCCAAGAGGGTCTTCCCGCATTCATGCGGTCGACGCGACGGGCTCGGTCGTCATTGCCCGTTCGGTCAATCGCCGAACGCTTTTGAAGTTTTTCGACGCCCTTCCGCGGTGCGTCGTGGCGATGGAGGCCTGCTCTTCAGGCCGAAGACATAACCGCACCCGAAGCGTTCGCAAAGCGTCAACCAAACCCTTGACGACGGGGCGCCGTCCAGACATGCCCTTCCCCGTCGGTCCCGGCACCCGAGGAGAGCGCTAAAAGCGGACCTCGGCCATTTACCCAGGTAAAAGCCTCAGTTTCTGCTGTAATTGAGTTGCTCACGTCAGCGTTGGGTCGTTGACCCGAACGGGGACGCGACGCTTGACTCTTCAAGCGGGGACCATCCGGGCCAAAACGGGGCATAGTCGCTAACAGTCGGCCCTGCAAGGCCGATGCACCGGTCCGACAACATCGGGAAGAGGGGGCTGGGCGCGCGGCCCATAGGGCGAGCGAGGTTGACGGCGCAGCGCCGTGTGGCGGCCTTCCCGTGTCGGGAAAAGGCCAAGCTCCGTCGTTCCCTTGGTGAAAAGGGCGAAATTCGGCGCGACTTCCGATCCGGCCGCCCGCTTCACGAACCTGAAACCGAAGTGCAATATGTCAAGATCTGCAACGTCGGCGGCATCAGCGCATCCGCCGACGCGAATCCCGGCCCCAGGAAAGGCATCGCATTGGCGACTTAAGATATTGATATTTAATCTATTTATCGACGGGATAAAATATTTTATACCAACATTTGTTCAGACCTTGGAAGCGAGGCGCTCGACGTGTCCTGGGTCGGCATTCACTCGTTCCAGCTTTCCGCTGTCAATGGTAGTTCGTTGATTTCCGCGCGGGCCTCCCTGAGGCACCATGTCAAATAATAATTTCAATGGGATACGGTTTCGGCGAACAACTCCAAAACCAATCCCACGGCGCTCGCTCCATCGTCAGCGCCCCTGCGCAACGTCTACAGCGTCACTAAGGGACAATCCGCCATCCGGGATCTCTGCCGTCAAGCACGATGGCGCCGGCAATCTGCCGCCACAGCCAGCGATCGTGCCGGACCCGATGCCTCCAATCGTCCGCACCGGCGCAGACGGCGGGCGTGAGCTGCTTGTGACCTGTGAACGCATCTTTGCGCCAACGAGGCCAGCGCGATAACCTCCGCTTCCCTCATCGACGAACTTCCTTTCGAGGATTGCACTATGGACAAGTTTGCGCTCGTAGCGCTGGCGTGCCTCACCTTGGCCGCCTGCGCCACCCCAGTTCAGACTGCAGGCACTACGGCCGGCGCCATTGGCGGAGCTGTGGTCGGCGGCCCGGTCGGAGCTGTAGTCGGCGGCGCAACGGGCGCTGTGGTGACCGCACCTTGGAGTCCATTTGGTGGGCCATACTATTATCACCATCGCTATCGCTGTCGCTGGTACGACCCCTACGGTTACGTCCACTATCGCTGGTGCCACTAGCGTCCGGAGCGCACCGGCGCAACGCAGTGTTAAAAAGCGCGAGGCGCGACCGGGCGGCCTGCTCGACCGACTTAACCGCAAACGGCGATATCTTAGACGGGACGACCTCATCGGGCTCTTTGGTGAGGCCTTCCTTTGAGCCCCGCCTTCATGCAACCCACCATCCATCGATGCGAGCCGTGATTCTGTAGGCTCAGCTGTTCCGCCAGGCTTCGCGCGCGCTCATTGCCCGTCGATGTCGATCCGCCGGTGCCCGTAGAGCCATGCGTCGAGCGACCAGGCGCCGGGCCCGATCATCGTCAGGCTCAGGCTCCCGCCGGCCGTCGCAAACCACTCCGGCCATTCCGCGGCGTGACCGACGACGAGGGCGCCCGCCGCGAACAGGGGGGTCGCAATGGGGGTCCCGAGCCCAACGACGATGCAGGCGGCGAGAAGCCCGAGGATCGAGCCCGCGATCCAAGCCGCGTGTGCGTCCAATGTCGGCAGGGCGTCGATTGATCACCCCGAACGGCGCCGCTCCGACCGTGATCCGCAGGATGAGAAGCCCCAGGCCGGGCCATGATCCGGGAAAGGCGGAGAACAAGCGCTGCACGCGGCACCTCGCGGCAAGGCTAGCCCACGCCGTCCTTCACCGCCTACCCCCGAAAAAGGGGCCTCCGCCTACCCCTCAAGAGAGGCGTTCAGGGCGATGAGCCCTCTGGCGATCGCAAGCGTCGCCGCATGCGTCCGGTCGCGCGCGCCGAGCTTCCCGAGGATGTTCTTGACGTGCCCCTTCACCGTCTCTTCCGAGAGCGCCAGCTTGGCGGCGACGCATTTGTTCGAGTTCCCGGCGGCGATCAGCGTGAGGACCTCGACCTCGCGCGGCGTGAGGTCGTCGGCCCCGATCGTGCTCGCCATCGCGCTCGCCACTTCCGGACTGACCAGAACCTGTCCGCGGTGAACAGCTCGAATCATGTCGAGGAGATCCTTCCGGACGGCGCTCTTGAGCAGATAGGCTTGCGCTCCGGACCGGAGCGCGCGTCTCGCCAGCGCGTCGCCCCCGTAGGTCGTGAGCACGATGATGCGCGCGGATGGAGACTCGGCGCGGATCGCCACGATGGCGTCGAGGCCGTTTCCGCCGGGCATCTGCAGATCCATCAGCGTGACGTCCGGACGCAGTTTCCGATGCAGCTCGACCGCCTGACGGCCGTCGGACGCCTCTGCGACGAGGCGAATGTCGGGCGCCTGCGAGATGAGGGCGGCGACGCCCTCGCGCATCAAAGGGTGGTCGTCCGCGACCAGGACGGCGATCTTCGGCGACACGGAGGTCATCGCTTCCTGTCCTCCTGCCCCTCGCGCCCGGCGGCCCGAGCATAAGCGACGCCGGCTGGAACGGCCAATTCAATCTCAGCGCCGGCGCCGGTCCGGCTCCAGATCGTCAATCGTCCGCCGACTCTTTCCGCGCGTTCGCGCATGCCCGAGAGACCCCAGTGACCCTCACGCCCTCCGGCTGCGACAACGCTCTCGTCCATCCCGATCCCATCGTCGCGCACGCTTAGGAGAAGGGTCTTGCGTCCGAACGAGAGCTCGACCTCGATTTTTTGCGCGGAGGCGTGTTTTTCGGCGTTCCGCACCGCCTCCCTGGCGACCAGGAACATTTCGTCCCGCACCAGCGGCTGGACGGGTTGCTGGCGTCCCTCGACAACGAGTTCGAAATCCGGACCCGGCCGGTCGGGGCGCCTGACCTCGTCGCGCAGGTCTGCGAGCCTATGCGTCAGGTCCGTGTCCGACGCCCCGGTCGAGCGTAGCGCGCTGACGGCGCCGCGTCCTTCTGCGACGGCGGCGTCGGCCCTGTCGAGGGCGACGTCGAGCATTCCGGCGGCCTCCTCCGGCTGGCCGGGAAGGACGTTGCGGATCGCCTGGAGGCGAAAAATCAGACCCTGGAAGCTCTGCAGCAGCGAGTCGTGGAGTTCCCGCGCGATCCGGCTGCGCTCGTTGAGCCGCTCCTCGAGTCGGATCGCATATTGCCGGCTGACTTGCCTCAAGCGGATCCTGTACGCGACGACCGCCGCGGCTGCGACAAACGCGAGCGCCGCGGCCCTGAACCACCACGTTTGCCACCACGGCGGAAGGACATTGATGGTGAGCGCGGCCCCCGGCACGCTCCAGCCGCTGCGGCCGGTCCTGGCCTGGACCTCGAATCGGTAGGCGCCTGCGGGCAAGGCGTTGTAGCTCGCCATGCGCTGGTCGCTCCCGACCTCGCGCCAGTCGGCGTCGAGGCCTTGCAGCCGGTAACGGTATCGTACGGCTGACGGGGCGCGGAAGTAGAGAGCGGCGTACGAGACGACAATCTCGTCCCGGCCGCTCGGGACATCCAGGACGGCCTCTTGGCGGATCCCCCGCGGATGCAACTCGGAGGGCGTCAGGGGCGCCCCGCCGAGCCGGACCTCGCTGATCAGGACCGGCGGCTGGGTTTCCGCGACCGAGACCTGGTCCGGGCGAAACGCCGTGGCGCCGGAGAACCCGCCGAACACCATCTCGCCCGATGGGGCCTTGTCGCATGCGTTCCAGCCGCTGAGGTCGTTCCCGGGCAGTCCGTCCGCAACCGAGAAGCTCGTGAACGTCAGCGCGGCCCGGTCCAGCCGCGCCATCCCGTTGTTGGTGCTCATCCAGAGATCGCCGGAACCGTCCTCGAGGAGGCAGCTCACGACATCGCCCGGCAAGCCGTCGCGTTTCACGAACCTGCGGAACGTGCCGCGTTCGCGGTCGAAAAGGTTGAGACCGTTCTGGGTGCCGACCCAGAGCGCGCCCTGTTTGTCCATGAGCACCGTGTTGACGGTGTTGTTGCTGAGGGTCTCCGCCGCGCCCGATTTGTGCAGGTAGGGCTGGAAGGCGCCTGTGCCCGGCGTGAACCGGTAGAGCCCCGAGGTGCTTCCGAGCCACAGATCGCCCGACGGGTCCCCGGCGATCGAGAAGTACCCTTCTGCGGCGCTTTGAGGGTTTCGCTTGAACGTCTCGGATCGCCCCGAGGCTGGATCGAACCGGTCCAGGCCGTTCCATGTCGCCAGCCACGTCGTTCCCGCCTTGTCGACGAAGATACGAGTGACGATGTCGCTGCTCAGGCTCGCCGCGTCATCAAGGGCGCGGTAAGAGGTCATATCGCCGCTATCCAGATTGAGCCGGTAAAGGCCCCGGCCGAGCGTCCCGAACCAGAGCACGCCCGTGGGGTTCTCGCGGATGGTCAGGACTTCGACCGGGCCGCCGTCCGGCGGCGCAATCGCCTGCCCCTCACCCGTTGCGCGGTCGATCTTCCCGAGCGCGCCGCCGGCCCCGACCCACAGCACGCCGCGGGCGTCCGCATAGACGGTGTTCACCAGCGTCTCCCCGACCGCCTTGGGATCGTACGACGGCGTCACGATGCGTTCGAACGGCATCTTCGTCGCGGCGAAAGCGTTGGGCGGACTGGCGTGCAGACCGACCCAGATGTTCTGCTGCGAGTCCTCGAAGAGGGCGATCACTCGATTCTCGGCGAGGCTCTCAAGGTCCCCCGCCGTGTTGCGGTAGGCTATGAACGTTCGCCGCTCGCGATCGTACCTGAGAAGGCCCTCGCCCATTGTCCCGAGCCAGATCGTCCCGTCGACGGCCTCCAGAATCGCGTAGACGCCGGTGAGCCCCGAGCCTCCGGCTTCCCCTCCCTGGAACGCGAAGCGAGTGACGGTGTTCGTCGCCCTGTCGAACTGTGCCAGGCCGTTGCCTGACCCGTAGATGATCCAGAACGTGCCCGCGCGATCCTCGTGGAAATAAAATTCCCGCACGGAGACCTCCAGCGGGATTCGGAAGGCGGCGTGTCCGGATTTCGGATCGAACGCCTCGAGTCCTTCTCCTGTGGCGACCCAGAACGCGCCGCTCCGGTCGAGCCCGGACGACTTCACGTCGTTGCTGGCGAGGCTGCTCGGATCGGAGGGGTCGTGGACGAATCTCCGCGTTCCGCCTGTCGCCGGATCGAGTTCATAAAGCCCCTGCGCGGTCGCCAGCCAGAGCATGCCCTCGTTGTCCTGGCTGATGTGGATGACCACGGGATTGTCGATGTCCACCCGGAAATGGCGGAAGGTTTCGGTCGCCGCATCGTAGGCGTCGAGACCCTGGTCGCTTCCGACCCACAGCGTCCCGCCCCGATCCTTGAACAGCGCGTAGATGAACACGCCGCTGAGACTGCCGGGGTCTCCGGCTTCGTGCTTGAACAGGCGATATTCGCGTCCATCGAACCGGTTCAGGCCGTGTTGCGTCCCGAACCAGAGGAAACCCTGGTCGTCCTGGACGATGTGGGAAACGCGGGTCTGCGAGAGGCCCTGCTCGAGTTCCGTGCGCCGGAAGCGGATGTCTCGCCCCGCTTCGACCGGCAACGTTATGACGGCGGGCGCGGTTGTCGCCACGGGCGCCACACTTTCGGCGGCCGGCGCCGACGTCGCCCACAGGATCGCCAGAATGCCGAATGAGCAGCAGAGCAACTGCGCCGCCCGCAGCAATTCCGGTCCGGAACTCCACGGGAGGCGCGACATCGGGTCCTGCATCTCGGTCGAGCGATTATCGACTGCGCCACAACCGGTCAATATGACGGCGCGCACGCAGGTTGAACCGCCAACATTGCACCCCTCGAAAGAGGGGCTGCGCCGAGCCCCCTCCTGGGCTTGGCCCAGCCGGCGCCGAGACTTATTTTTTGCACCTCGGCGCCGAGTCTTCGCCGCGAAGAGTCCGTAATCTGTTGTCCGAATCCGTCAGCCAAAGGTCCCCGCCATGGGCCATACGGCGATCCTGCCCACTGCAGAGGAGGTGAGACCGTGATGACCAGTCCGCAGACCCGCGCCGCGCCGCGCGCGGGGGCGCCCGTGGCCATCGCCGCGCCCGTCGTGATTGTGCTGGATGACGACACGGCCCTCCGGGAAGCGCTGTCGAGCCTTTTCCGTTCGGTCGGCCTCGACGTGGCCCTGTACGCCACGGCGGCGGAACTGCTGGCGGCGAAACTGCCCGACGCGCCGCGGTGCCTCGTCCTCGACGTCCGGCTTCCCGGCGTCAGCGGCCTCGATTTCCAGACGCATCTGGCGCGCACGGACGTCGACTTGCCGATCGTCTTCATGACCGGGCACGGGGACATTCCCATGACCGTGCGGGCGATGAAGGCCGGCGCCGTGGACTTTTTGACGAAGCCGTTTCGCGATCAGGACATGCTGGACGCGGTCGCTGCCGCGATCGTGATCGATAAAGGGCGGCGCGAGGCCCGGGCGGCGGCCTCAGGTCTGCAATCGCTTTACGAGGCGCTCTCGGCGCGCGAGCGGCAGATCATGGCGCTCGTCACCGCCGGCCTGATGAACAAGCAGGTGGCGGCCGAGGTCGGGCTGAGCGAAATCACCGTGAAGATTCACCGCGGCAATTTGATGCGAAAGATGCGCGCCAAGACTCTCGCGGACCTCGTGAGAATGGCTGACGCTCTCGGCGTCCGCAACTGACGGGAGCGTCCGTTCGGGGGTCTGAACGGAAGAGCCCTTTGGGGCGCCGGCGTCGCAGACAATCGGCGCACCTGCGCGAGATTGGGCCGCGAAAAGCCTGGACGTGCGAAAATTCCCTGCAGCTTGCAGAGGCGAAACGGCAGCGAGCGACCACGGGCGCTCGGCGAGGCTTCTCGGCCCGCCGGGCCCGCCGCCGCCGCACCGAAGGGACGACAGAACCATACGCGCGTATAGTTGTGGAGCGACCCGTATACCTGACAATTGTGGTCGACACTTGAATATTCGGTCTCATCGAAAGAGGAAGAGACAATGTCGACCTTCACGACGAAAGACGGGACCACTATTTTTTACAAGGACTGGGGCAAAGGGCAGCCGGTCGTCTTTTCGCACGGCTGGCCGCTGTCGGCCGACGCGTGGGACGGGCAGATGCTCTTTCTCGCTTCGCATGGATTTCGGGTCGTCGCTCACGACCGCCGCGGTCATGGCCGCTCCGGCCAGACCTGGAACGGCAACACCATGGAGCAATATGTCGACGACTACGCTCAGCTGCTCGACAAGCTCGAGCTCAAGGACGCCGTCCTGATCGGCCACTCGACGGGCGGCGGCGAGGTCGCCCACTACATCGGCAAATATGGAACGGCTCGCGTGGCCAAGGCGGTGCTCGTGAGCTCGGTGCCGCTGATGCTCAAGACGCCCGCCAATCCGCACGGCACGCCGATCGAGGTGTTCGACTCGATCCGCAAGGGGGTCGCCGAAAACCGGAGCCAGTTCTTCAAGGACCTGACCTTGCCGTTCTTCGGCTACAACCGGCCCGGCGCGAAGGTGTCGGAGGGCGTTCGCGAGAGCTTTTGGATGCAGGGCATGCTCGGAAGCGTCAAGGGACACTACGACTGCATCCACGAATTCTCGGAAATCGACTACACCGAAGACCTGAAGAAGATGACGATCCCGACCCTCGTCGTGCACGGCGACGACGACCAGATCGTGCCGATCGCCGCCGCCGGCCAGCGCTCGGCCGAGATCGCTCCGAAGGCCACGCTCAAGGTCTACCCGGGCGCTCCGCACGGCATTCCGATTGTGCGCCAGGACGAGCTCAACGCGGATCTCCTCGCCTTCATCCGGCGGTAACCGCGGCCGGACGCCTCCGTCGCTTCCGGCTCGATTTGACGCTCGCCCGAGTCCTCCCCTCAGGCGAGCGTGGCCGGAAACCGCGCATAGGACGACAAGGACCGACTTCATGTCCCATCACCTCGATTCTCCGCTCGCCCGGCAGGACATCCGCCTCGACATCACGGATCTCTATGTGTTTCGCGGCGAGGTCGGCACGGTCTTCGTCATCAACGTCTGTCATTCGATCTTCGGTCCGATTCCGACCCCGGGGTTTCACCCCGAGGGGATGTACGAGTTCAAGATCGACCACGATAGCGATGCGGTCGAGGACCTGACCTACCGCCTCACTTTCGAGCCGCGCGACGCCGAAGGCCGCCAGCGCTACGTCTTGCGCCGCATCGCCGGCGCCGGCGCGACCAACCCGGACGCGACGGGGGCCATCGTCGCGGAGGGGATCACCGGCAAGACGACGAAAACGCTCGACGGGTTGCGCGTCTGGGCCGGCAAGGCCGGCGATCCGTTCTGGATCGAGCCCGACGTGCTTCACGCGGTCGGCCACGCCATTCAGGATGGCGCCAGGATCAATCTGGTCGGATGGGACCCGTCGAAGGCGAAGAACCTGTTCGCCGGACGCTCGGTCTATTCGATCGTGATCGAGGCGTCCGACGCGGACGTGCTCGGCGTCTCGGCGGATAACCGGATCGGCGTCTGGGCGGTGGCGACGCTCGCCACGGACGCCGGCGGCTGGCGCCCGATCAACCGGGTCGGACTGCCGATGATCCATCCGCTGTTCACCCAGTTCAACGAGGATCTCGGCAACCGCCTCAACGCGGGCCGCCCGTCGGACGATTACGCGACCTATGGCGAGCAGGTCTCCAAGGCGATCGCCGGCGTCGTCGCGGCGCTCGGAACGTCCGAAGACCCGGCGGGATACGGCGCTATGGTCGCCCATCGGTTCTTCCCCAACATCCTCCCCTATGTGGTCGGCACGCCGGCGTGCTTCGGCTTTGCCGGATGGAACGGACGTTCGCTGACCGACAACGCCCCGGACGTGATGTTCAGTCTCGCCGCGAACGCGCCCGTCGGTCTCGGGATCGGTAAGGAATCGGTCACGTCCAAGCCGAGCAAGGCCTTCCCCTACGTGCCTTCGGCGCCCTGATCAGACGCGCCGCCGCGAATGAGCTTCGCGAGCCCGGCGGCTTTCTCGCAACTGTAAAAGGAATGCGGTCATGAACACGAAATCGGCCATAGAGCGGCAGGAGGCGCCGCTTCGCACCCCGACCGACCTCGGGGCAAACGCCACGCGCGACATCGCCGCCGCCCTCACGGGGTTGCTCGCCGATATGTTCGCGCTCTACCTGAAGACAAAGAACTTCCACTGGCACATGTCGGGTCCGCATTTCCGGGACTACCACCTGATGCTCGACGAGCAGGGCGAACAGATTTTTGCGACCACCGACGCCATCGCGGAGCGCGCGCGCAAGGTCGGCGGCACGACGCTGCGCTCGATCGGCCACATCCACCGCCTTCAGCGGCTGGCGGACAACGGCGCGGATTTCGTCACCCCCGAAGACATGCTGGCCGAGCTGGCCGACGACAACAAGCGGCTCACCGGCTTTTTGCGGGAGGTCCACAACGTCTGCGAGGACCATAACGACGTCGCCACCGCGAGCCTCGTCGAGGTGTGGATCGACGAATCCGAACGCCGCGTCTGGTTCCTCTACGAAGCGACCCGCAGGCTTTGAACGGCGCCTTGGCCCGCCCGCGCGGAGGGCCGGCGGGCGGGCCTTGCGATGGATCTTGTTGGCCGGGGTTTAAGGGGGCTTCGCGTTCGCCACGGCCGATCTTGCCGCGGTCAGCGCGACGCGGACGTTCGGCGCTGCAATAATAGGGCGACCTCGCCGGCCATCTCCGGCCTCGCGGCCACCGCCGTATCGCGGATCGGATCAAGCGAATGCGCCGGCGAGATAGGCCTCTGCACAAGTATCGCTAAGCCCAGCTCTGGGGCGAATTCAATGAGAGGAGAGGCGATCACGCAACAATTTGCGCGAGTCGCCACGGAGAGTGGCGTCATTCCGGGCATCCTCAACGGCGGCGAGCATTTGGATCTTCGGCCGGTCGCGCCCGACATCTGCCCAGACGTGATCGCGAGCGGCGCCCTGACCACGGTTGACACCGCCGGCTTCGTCCCGCCCCACGGGGCGACTTCACTTTATGTCGGTGGACATGCCTAAGGTCGTTGCCCGCTTCACCGCGACCGAAGCGACAAGACCGAGCCGTCGTCCCGCTTTGCTCCCGCCGCGGCGATCACATTGTTCGGGCGCAGCGCCATTGGTGAGGCGTGTCGCCGACGAAGCGGCGGAAGACCGTGGTGAAATGCGCCTGCGTCTGGAACCCGACGGTGAGCGCGATCTGCGCCAGCGGCTCGCGTGTCTCCAACAGAAGCGTCTGCGCCCGTTCGATGCGGCGCTTGAGCAGGTATTCGTGCGCTCTCAGCCCCGTTGCGACGCGGAACTGGGCGGCGAAATGCATCCGGCTGAGACCCGCGGCTGACGCCATGTCTGCCAGCGTGACCGGCCGATGGAGATGCGCATCGACGAATTCCATCACGCGCTTCAATCTCCATTTGAGGAGCCCCGAGTTCGGGCGGCTGCGTCGCTCCTGCGCGGGCGCCGCCGCCGGAGCGCGCATAACGTGTTCGCGGAGGCTGACGACCCGCGTGACCACGGCCAGGCGCAGGGCGTCGGCGTAGACGCCGGCGAACCCGTCCTCGCTGCGCTCGGCCGCCTCGAGCGCGTTCGAAAGCCGCATGATCACGGGATCATCCGCCTCAGTAGCCGGACGCGCGCCAGACGCGTCGCAGGCCGGTCCGAGAAGCGGCCGCAAAGACGGGAGATGGGCTTCGGCGTTCAACAGGAAATGGATCGTCTGCCGAGCCGTGTCCTCCAGCGCCCGCGGCGTCTTCTCGGACGGCGTCATCGGATCGACCGCCGACAGCGCGATGGCGACTCCCATATGCGGAAGGCGCACCCAGAGCACGTCGTCGGTCGGCGGCTCGCGGGGCGCGGCCGGTATCCGGCCGGACCATCCTGCCGCGAAGGCGGCGCGATCCTGCGGCTCGGCGACGACGGATTCGGCCCCAGCGCCTGGGGCGTGGTCGGGGAACGGCGGCGAGACATGGACGGACATCTACTCAACCCCATGTTGCTGGGAGCGGAACGAAGGCGTTTGCTGTCGACGACCGGCGACCCTGAGAGACTACCGCTTGCGCGCCGGCGCTCCATCGCACGTGGGTTTTGCGGGCTGCGTGTTCCGTTTGGCGCCCGCATACCTTGGTATGGGCGGCGGGCTTTCTCAAAAAGGCGCCGTCATTCCTCGAAAGACTTGCGCCCAGGGCGACCTCAGCATCTGCGCCGGTCTTCACTCGGGGTCGTCCATGCGCGGCGCGTCATCGCATTTTGGTTCCCTCGGCTCGGCGCGGATGCAAGCGCGCGCTCTCACGGTGTTCGTCGCCCTCGCGATCGGAGGGCTCAGCGCGGAATCCGCGCTCCAAAGGACTATGACAGCGGACGCCGAGGCGGCGCCGACGGACTCGATGCATAAAGCGGCGACGCGCAGAGACCGACAGCGCGCGATCTTCGGCGTGGATGCGCATCTCGTCGCGCACGCCGACGCCCGCCACCCGATCCCCGACGACGAGCCGCCTGCTCGGCTTCAGGCGCACATCGGTCAGGAGAAGGCTGGGGTCGGCATGGCCGAGACTCAACCATCCTGTACGGGCGCCCCATCGCCCGGCTCCGGTCCGGTCGGCGCCGTGCGCGCCCGGCACTGCGTCAGCCGCTTGGGCGCGCTCTGACGGTCTCGCGGTGAGACAGCTCTTTCCCGGCCGTCGCGCCTGTGGCGCCGGCTTGCCGCTGGGGCGCGACGAAGCTGCATCGCGCCGGACGGACGCCGGTCAAGGACGGCAGGGTTTGCGTGCGTTCTCGAAAGGACTGCGAGGCTTCCGGAAGCCGCGACTTTCGCGCGGTCGCATCCTCGCGGAGATCAACCGGAGCGCAATCCGATGCCCGAACGTAAGTCACTTCGACGCTATGACGAACCGGCGGGCGGATGGGGCGCGCTGAAGGCGCTCGGCGAGCATCTCGTCGAACAGAAGATCCCGCTCAAGGGCGCCGAGACGCTGCTGCGCATGAACCAGCCAGAGGGATTCGACTGCCCGGGCTGCGCGTGGCCGGACCCGAAGCACACGTCTTCCTTCGAGTTCTGCGAGAACGGCGGCAAGGCGGTCGCCTGGGAGGCGACGGCCAAGCGCTGCACACCGGAATTCTTTGCCGCCCACACGGTCACCGAGCTTTCGGGCTGGAGCGACTACGAGCTGGAAATGGTCGGCCGGCTCACCCATCCGATGGCCTATGACGCGGCGAGCGACAAATACCTCCCGATCGCATGGGAGGACGCCTTTGCCCGCATCGGGGCTGAGCTCCGCGCGCTGCCCGATCCGAACATGGCCGAGTTCTACACCTCCGGTCGCACGTCCAACGAGGCGGCCTTCTTGTACCAGCTCTTCGCCCGCGAGTACGGAACCAACAACTTCCCCGACTGCTCCAACATGTGCCACGAGGCCACCAGCGTCGGCCTCCCGCTTTCCCTCGGCGTCGGCAAGGGCACGGTCCTGCTCGAGGACTTCGACAAGACGGATTGCATTCTCATCTTCGGCCAGAACCCGGGCACCAACAGTCCGCGGATGATGACGAGTCTGCGCAACGCCTCGCGGCGCGGCGCGGCGATCCTCTCGTTCAATCCGTTCCGCGAGCGGGCGCTGGAGCGCTTCCAGGCGCCGCAGAACCCGATCGAGATGGCGACGCTCACCTCGACGCCGATCAGCTCCCGCCTGCATCAGGTTCGCGTCGGCGGCGACGTGGCCGTCCTCAAGGGCCTGATGAAGACGCTCGTCGAGGTGGACGAACGGGCGCGCGCCGGCGATCAGATCGAGATCCTGGACTGGGACTTCATCCGCGGCCACACCGAGGGCGTCGAAGCGCTGGTCGCCGACCTGAAGGCGACGCGCTGGGACGACATCGAACGCTGTTCCGGTCTCGAGCGCGCCGCGATCGAGGAGGCCGCTCGCGTCTACCAGAAGGCCGAGCGGTCGATCGTGGTCTACGGCATGGGCCTGACCCAGCACCGGCATGGCGCGGGAACGGTTCAGCAGCTTGCGAACCTCTGTCTGCTCAAGGGCAACATCGGGCGGGAAGGCGCCGGCCTCTGCCCCGTGCGTGGCCATTCCAACGTCCAGGGCGACCGCACCGTCGGCATCACCGAGGTTCCGACGGCCGATTTCCTCGGTCGCCTCGGGGCCCGGTTCGGATTCACGCCGCCGAGCGCGCACGGCCACAACGTGGTCACGGCGCTCGAGGCGATGCTCCGTGGAGAGGCGCGCGTCTTCATCGGCATGGGCGGAAACATCGTCGCCGCCATCCCCGACTGGCGGCGGACGCACGAGGCCTTTCGCAACCTCGACCTCACGGCCCATGTCTCCACCAAGCTCAACCGCAGCCACCTCGTCCATGGACGGCGCGCGCTGATTTTGCCGTGCCTCGGCCGCACGGAAATCGACATCCAGGCGACGGGGCCGCAATCGATCACCGTGGAAGATTCGATGTCGATGGTGCACGCCTCGGCGGGCCGCAATCACCCAGCCTCGGAACATCTCAAGAGCGAGCCCGCGATCGTCGCCGGCATCGCCCGGGCCACGCTCGGGGAGAATTCCGTGGTCGACTGGGAGCGCTTCGTCGCGGACTACGATCTCATTCGCGACGCGATCGAGGCCGTGCTTCCGATCTTCCAGGGTTATAACGCCCGCATCCGCGTTCCAGGCGGGTTTCACCTCGCCTCCACGGCGAGCGAGCGGATCTGGGCGACCGCGTCCGGCAAGGCGAACTTTCTGGTCTACGACGGGCTCGGCGAGGACCCGGCCGAGCATGATCCGGACGTGCTGTGGCTCGCCAGCATTCGCAGTCACGAGCAATACAACACGACGCTCTATTCCCTCTCCGACCGCTATCGCGGCGTGTTCGGCCGGCGGGACGTCGTCTTCATCAGCGAGGCGGAAATCGCGAGGCTGGGCTTCACGCCGGGCGACCGCGTCGATCTCGTCGCGGTCTCTCACGACGGCTTCGAGCGCGTCGTGCGCAACTTCGAGCTCGCGCCTCATCCGTTTCCCAAGGGAAGCTGCGCCGCCTACTATCCCGAGGTCAATCCGCTTGTGCCGCTCTACGCCCGCGATCCGATGAGCTTCACCCCGTCCTACAAGGGCATCCCGATCCGGATGGCGCGCTCCCGCACGGAAAACGGGGAGCTCCGACAATGAGCGCCGTCGACCTCGCGCGTCTGCAGTTCGCCTTCACCATCGGTTTCCATATCTTGTGGCCGACGATGACGATCGGGCTCGCCGCCTTCGTCGCCCTGCTCAGCGGACTGTGGTGGCGCACGGGGCGGCTCGTCTATCGCGACCTGATGCATTTCTGGATGCGCATCTTCGCCCTCGGCTTCGGCATGGGCGTGATCACCGGCGTGGTGATCAGCTACGAAGTCGGAACGAACTGGGCCGGCTTCTCGCGCGCGGCGGCCAATGTCATCGGACCGCTGTTCATGTACGAGGCGCTGACCGCGTTCTTCCTCGAGGCCGGATTCATCGGCGTCATGCTGTTCGGCGAGGCGCGGGTGAGCAAGGGGCTCCACTTCTTCGCCTGCTGCATGGTCGCGCTCGGCGCGCTGTTCTCGGCGACCTGGATCATCGCCTCCAACAGCTGGATGCAGACGCCCGCCGGGGCCGTCGCCGACGCCAACGGGATCTACCACCCCGTCGACTGGCTACAAATCATCTTCACCCCGTCGTTCCCCTATCGCCTGAGCCATATGCTTTGCGCGAGCTTCGTCACGGGCGCTTTCGTGGTCGCCGGCGTGTCCGCCTTCCATCTGTGGCGCGGACGGCATGTGGAGGCGAGCCGGGTCGCGTTTTCGATGGCCACGGGACTGGCCTTGATCCTCGTTCCGACGCAGATCGTTCTCGGGGACCTGCACGGCCGCAACACGCTCGCCGACCAGCCAATCAAGCTCGCCGCGATGGAGGGGCTTTGGGACACGACGCGCGGCGCGCCGATGGCGGTCTTCGCGTGGCCCGACATGAAGGCCGAACGCAACCTGTTCGCGCTCGAGGTTCCCCACGTCGCGAGCCTCTATCTGACCCACTCGTGGGACGGCGAGGTTGAAGGCCTGAAAGCGGCGCCGCCGGAGGATCGGCCCAATGTGCCGCTCGTCTTCTTCGCCTTCCGCATCATGGCGGGCGTCGGCGTGGCGCTGCTCGCAATCGCGCTCATCGGGGCCGCGCTCCGGGCGCGCGGCAGGCTGTTCGACACGCGCTGGTTCCTCGTTCTCTCGATGGCGGCGACGCCCCTCGGCTTCGTCGCCGTCCTCGCGGGCTGGACCACGACCGAAGCCGGCCGCCAGCCCTGGGTCGTCTACGGCCTGCTGCGGACCGCAGACGCCGTCGCGCCGGTCACCGCCGACGCGGTGACGCTGAGCCTCGCCGTCTTCGTCGTCGTCTACAACACGCTGCTCCTGACCTTCTTCTGGTTTGCCATCCGGGTCGCGCTGCGCGGGCCGGAGAGCCACGGCGAGGACGACACCCGCCGTCTCCACCCCGGACTCGACCGCGCGAGTCCCACGCTCGCCGGCGCCGACCCCGTCGCCTCCCCGATTGCGGCGTCCGCCGTGTTCAAGCGAGGAGCCTAGAGTCGCATGGGTTTCGTTCCCGATCTCCCCGTCCTGTTCGCCGCGGTCGTCGCCTTCTGCGTGGTCGTTTACGTGCTGGCCGACGGCTTCGACTTCGGCGTCGGCGTCCTTTTCCTGCTCGCGCCGCGGGATGAGGACCGCGACCGGATGATGGCGAGCATCGAGCCGGTCTGGGACGGCAACGAGACGTGGCTGGTCATGGGCGGCACGCTGCTCCTCGCCACGTTCCCGGCCGGCTACTACGTGTTGCTGCCCGCCTTCTATCTGCCGATCATGGCCATGCTGTTCGCGATCATCTTCCGCGGGATCGCGTTCGGATTCCGCCTTCAGACGGAAGAGTTCCGGTGGGTCTGGGATCTCGCCTTCGCCGGCGGTTCGCTGCTGGCGACGCTCTGCCAGGGGATGATCCTCGGCGGCCTGATCAATGGCGTCGACATGCGTGACGGCCTGTTCGCGGGCGGCTCGTTCGCCTGCTTCAGCGTGCTGGGGCTCGCCTGCGGCGTCGGGCTCGTCGGCGGCTACGCTCTGCTCGGCGCGGGGTGGCTCATCTGGAAGACAGACGGATCGACGCAGGTGTTCGCGCGCGAGGCGGCGCATTCCGCCCTGATCCTGACCGCCGTCATGATGCTCGCCGTCAGCGCCTGGAGCGCCTGCAGCGTGCCCGAGGTGGCGGAGCGCTGGTTCTCCTGGCCAAACATCGCCTGGCTTGCGCCGGTCCCGGTCCTGCCGGCGGCGGCGCTCCTGACGATCCGGCGCCGGCTCTGGACCGGGCGGGAGACGGACACGTTTCTGCTCGCGATCCTCGTCTTCCTGCTCGGGTTCGCCGGTCTCGTCGTCAGCCTTTGGCCCTATGTCGTGCCGCGCCAGGTCACCGTCTGGGACGGCGCCGCCGATCCGAAGACGCTCGCCTTCGTCGGCTTGGGCCTCTTCGTCATCATTCCCATCGTGCTGGCCTACCAGGCCCACGCGTACTGGGTCTTCCGCGGCAAGGTCGGGCCTTCCGCAGGCTATACCGGTCTCTCGGGCGGCGGGACGTGACGGCGTGCGGGCCTTTTCGACCCGGCCGCAGCAGCGCCGGCGCCGGTCAGGCCTGCCCGATCTTGCCGTAGGCGATCGCCAGCGCGATCGCCGCCGCGTTCGAGACGTTGAGGCTTCGGATCGGGCCGGGTAGCTCTAGCCTCGCCAGCGCGTCGCAACGCTCGCGCGTCAGGCGCCTCAGGCCCTTGTCCTCCGCACCGAGCACGAGCGCGAGCGGACGGGAGAGCGAAACGGCGTCGAGCGCCGTCGGACCCTCCGAATCGAGGCCGACTCGCAGGTAGCCCATGTCGCCCATCTCGGCGAGTGCGCGGGCGAGATTGGTCACGGAACAGATCGGCACGTGCTCGAGGCCGCCCGAGGCCGACTTGGCGAGCGCGCCCGAGAATTCCGGCGAATGCCGCTCGGTGGTGACGAGGGCGTCGACCGCGAAGGCGGCGGCGGTGCGCAGGATCGCCCCGACGTTATGGGGGTCGGTGATCTGGTCGAGCACGACGACGAGTCCGCACGTCGGCAGTTCGGACACGTCGATCGACGCGAGCGGCCGCGCCTCGAGCAGCACGCCCTGATGGACGGCGTCGCGTGGGGCGAGCCGGGCGATCTCCTCGAGGCTCAAAATCCGGGTCTCCACCTGGCGCGCATCGATTTCCGCTTTCAGGCGCTCCGCCGCCGCTGCGGTGGCGTACAGGCGGATCAGTTCCCGCCGCGGCGCCTTCAGCGCCGCCTCGACGCTGTGAAAACCGTAGATGCGCGCGACGTCCGGATCGCGGCGCTCGTGCGACCGCCCGCGCTCCGGCCCTGCCGACGGGGCTGGCGAAACTCGCGGCGGTTTCGGCCCGGCCGACGGAGCCGCCGCCGGTCGCGACTGTTTCGGTCCGTGCGCGCGGCGCTCGCCGGTTTTCCGGGGCGGAACGGCGCCGCGCCTTTCGCGATTGCGGGTCATCGGATCCCCTGCGGCTCGAGTGCCGCCCGAAGCTCTAGGCCGGATCGTAACGCCTGACCACAGACGGCTGGAGACGGGGGCCCGGAGGACGCGTTTTTCCGGTTGACAGGCCGGCGGTCGAGGAAACATAAGCCCTCACCCGCGCCTCGGCCTCACCGAGGCGTTTTCGTCCGACCCCGCGTTTGAGCGGCGAGGATGCGGGGGAGTGTCCCGAGCGGCAAAGGGGGCGGACTGTAAATCCGCTGGCTAAGCCTTCGTAGGTTCGAGTCCTACCTCCCCCACCAGCCAATAAAATCAATTACTTAGGGTCATGTCCGCCAACCTGGGGTGGCCTTTTTCATGTTGCGTTGGTTTGCAACACGACACAAGCAAT
>NZ_JBKQOT010000602.1:0-3207 GCF_052145395.1 Roseiarcus sp. | reverse complement strand
AGGCCCAGCTCGAGCCGCCGCGGCCGCCGGCCCGGTGAATGAGAAGCCCATGCATCGCAGGCTCGTCGGCCCAGAAGCGATGGGCGAAGCATTCGCTGCGGTGGAGCGTCCACGCCTCGATGTCGATCCGGCCGTCCTTGGTCAGCGGTGCGACAAAATCATATCCGTGGCGGATCGACCTTCGGGAAACTCCTTCGATCGCGCGGCGTGCAGCGTCACCTTGCGCAGCGAGGCGTTGTTGGCCGCGGTCATGAATAGGTTCTCCTTGTTTTCGGCCGGTCCTCGATCCGGGCCGTTCGTCCTCCGACCATATCGTATCGCCCGAGGCAAGCGCCAAAGCGTACGGACCCGGAGCACGGCCTTGACGCTTCCTCCACCATCGCGACCGATCGGCGAATGCGCCCTTTCCGGAAGGGGAGAAATTGCGTGCATCATCCGGCCGCAAATCGGCCGCCGGGATTTGCGCCACGCGTCGCCTTGTTTCTTTCGTCTCGATAGCCGCCGCGCTTTTCGGCGCGTCGCCGCCGCGCCCCAGGCGAAAAGATCACCGTCCAAAGGATAACGCCGAAGCGACCACGAAAAGCCGCCCCGGCGCAAGTTAACGAATAGCAGCAGGAATGCCGGGAGATCCCGGCTCGAGAAAACCTCCCGCTTCCTTCAAAAATCCGTCAGTTCGCGCCGCTCTGGGACGCCGGCTGACTTTCGGCCGTTTGCTGCGTCGACGATTGGGCGTTCGACGCCGAGGTCCCGTATTCGCAGGCCAACGCCGGCGCGACTACCGCCGCGAGGCTGAGGCCGATCAGCAGTCCGACAAGCTTCGTGCGCATGGAAACCCTCCGTTTCGACCCACGCCCGGAAACAAAGTCTAGCCTCCTTGCGGCGGCGCGCAAGGCGCCTCGACGAGACAGCGTCCGGATGCGCGCGACGACCTTCGATTTCCTGCGACCGGCCAAACGCCGTTCGAGAACCTTCTCCCCTAGCGGGAGCAGGCGACGGACGAGGGATCCGGTCTCACTCCGCAAGCCACCACAGCCGGCGCGCATTGGCCGCGAACAGTTTGTCGCGCTCGTCGGCGGAGGCGCCGCGCGTCAAGGCGTGGGTCGCGGCGAGCCAAATGGAGAGCGAAGCCGTCAGCGTGCAGACCGGCCAGTCGCTGCCCCAGACGACGCGGTCCCAGCCGAACCGCTCGATCACCTCATCGACGGTGGGGCGGATGTCATCCAGGACCCAGGTCTTCGGGTCGGTGTAGGCGACCACTCCGGAAATCTTGGCGAAAACGTTAGGCCGTCGCGCGATCTCAGCGATGCGCCCGCGCCATAGCTGCATGACGCGCGGGGTGATCGATTGCGCGCCGCAGTGATCAAGAACGAAGGTCACGTCCGGGCAGGCGTCGGCGAGCGCGATCGCCTTGTCGAGCTGGTCGGGGCGGACGCAGAGGTCGAACGGACGCCCGGCGCCCGAGAGCCGGCGGAGATTTTCGCGAAAAAGCGGCCGCTCGCTGACGTCGTCTGGGACGACATGCAGGACGCGACGGAAGCCCTTCACGAACGGGTCGCGGAGCGCGTGCTCGAGGAAAGCGGGAAAATCCGGGCTCTCGGGGCGGCAGGCGCTGACCGCGCCCGCGAGGAGGGCCGCGCCCTCGGTCGCAAGGTCCTTGATGTTGCGCGTCTCGGCCTCGATGTCGGGCTCGGCGACATCGACTTCCATGTGCAGCGCGCCCGTGACGCCGCATCGCCGCGCCTCTTCCGCGTACCGCTCGTAGCGCGCGTCGCGATCAAGCGCCGCGACGCCGGCGAGCCACGGGTAGCTCAGCCGGTCGCGGTAAATAAGATGGAGGTGGGTGTCGATGATCGCAGACATCGGATTCGCCCCTGGTGCGTGAGCCGGAGACGATGGTAACCACACGAGCGCGTATATATTCAGGCGCATTCTGACGGCGGCTGCAGAACGCGTGGATTTGACGCGGATCATTGTCCCAAGGGCGACCCCGGCTATGATGCCGGCTCGATCAGGACAAGGAGAACAGCGTCGTGTCGGGCGGAGGCTGTTTCGTGGGACGGCCAAAAAACGGGGCGAACGGGAGCCAGAAGATCGGCGGCTGGGTGTTGGTGACCGGCGCGTCTGCCGGAATTGGGCGGGAGCTTGCGCGCGCCTTCGCGTCGCGCCGCTACGACCTGGTGCTGGCCGCCCGGACCGAGACGGCGATCGAGGCGCTCGCGCGCAATCTCGTCGAGACTCATGCGGTCCGGGTCAAGACGCTGCCGGTCGACCTGAGCTTGCCCGGGGCGCCTCAGGCGATGGCGGAGGCGCTAACCGGCGCCGGCGTCGAGGTGGGCGTATTGGTCAACAACGCCGGCGTGCTCGACGAGGGCCCGTTCGCTGCAGGCTCGCTCGACGCGCAGCTCAACCTGCTTCAGGTCAATGTCGTGGCGCTGACGGCGCTAACCCGGCTCTTCCTGCCCGCAATGACGTCGCGCGGAGAAGGGCGCATCCTTAACGTCGCCTCGATCGCCGCCTTCATGCCGATCCCACAACTCGCGGTATACGCCGCGTCCAAAGCCTTTGTGCTGTCGCTGACCGAGGCGGTCGGGGAGGAAGTTAGGGGGACCGGCGTCACTGCGACTGCGCTTTGCCCAGGCCTGACCGACACGGCCATGATGCGCGGCTCTTCGCTCGCCCAACCGGTCCCGGCGACGATGATGATGTCGCCGAAGGACGTGGCCGAGGCCGGTTGCGCGGCGTGCCTTAGGGGTGAGGCGATCTGCGTTCCGGGGCTCGCCAACAAGCTGATCACCGGCGGCGCGCCGCTCGTCCCGAAGGCGCTCGTCCGGGCGATCGGCGGGGCGATGAACGGGGGCGGCTGGGAGCGCCTCGCCGGCGCCCTTCAGGGCCTCGCCGGCAAGAGCGGGAGGCCGAAGGGATGAGTTCTGTCCAGGCGAACGGGATCACCATCGAATATCAGGAATTCGGAGCGCCGGACGCGCCGGCGATCCTCTTGATCATGGGCCTCGGCATGCAGCTCGTCGCCTGGCCGGATTCGTTGTGCGAAGGCCTCGCTCAGCGCGGTTTCCGGGTCGTGCGCTTCGACAACCGCGACATGGGCCTGTCGAGCCGGATGCCCTCGGCCGGACGCCTCGTCACGACCGGGATGCTGGCGCGCGCCGTCCTTCATCTGCCGGTGCAGCCGCCTTACACACTCAACGACAT
>NZ_JBKQOT010000601.1:0-11585 GCF_052145395.1 Roseiarcus sp. | reverse complement strand
CTCGGGCCGGGCGGGCACTGGCGCAACTGGGTTGGCAACCAATCCTTCATCGCCCGGCACAAGGCAGAGTCCAGGTCGGAAGACGAATTGGCTGCGCTCGTGCGCGAGGCTTCGCGTCAAAATCTTTCCATCCGCGTAGCCGGCTCCGGCCATTCGTTCACACCGATCGTTGCGACCAGCGGCTTGCTCCTAAGCCTGAAGAACATGCAAGGGCTTGTCAGCGCCGACCTCGATCGCAAGCGCGTCGTCGTGCGGGCAGGCACGAGGATCGGCGAAATCGGCCGCGCTCTCAAGGAGATTGGGCTATCGCTTGCCAATCAGGGCGACATCGACACCCAGGCGATCGCCGGCGCCCTGTCGACCGGCACGCATGGCACCGGAATCGGTCTTGGCTGCCTGTCGTCCCAGGCGGTCGGCATGCGGCTGGTTCAGCCGGACGGTTCGGTCTTTGACGTCGACGCCGACCGGGATCCCGAAACGATGGCCGCTGCACAGGTTTCCATCGGCACGCTCGGCGTGATTTCGACGATCACGCTGCAGGCGGTCCCCGCGTACAACCTCAAGGAAAGCCTCTGGCGCGACGATTTCGAGGCCTGCATGGAAAGGCACGACGGCCTGGCGACAAACAATCGCCATTTCAGTTTCTTCTGGTGCCCAGTCGCCGAGTCCCGGCATCTCTACTGCCTGCCCGACGTCGCCGAAGTGTCGGCGGTCAAGCGCGAGCACGACGTCTGCGAGATGAAGGTGATGAACCTCACCCACGAGCCGCCCTACTCGAACGAGAAAACTTTCGAGCGGGTCGCCTACAGTTCGGAAATCTATCCGATCGAATACGTCCCAAACTTTCACGAACTCGAATACGCGATCCCCGTCGAGCGCGGCAAGGAGGCCTTGCGACAAATTCGCGAGCTGACGCTAACCAAGCACACGAATTGCATTTACCCGGTCGAATATCGTTTCGTCGCTGGCGATTCGGGCATGCTGAGCCCCTATTACCAGCGCGCCAGCGTGACGGTCTCCGTCTCCGGCGGCCCGGGGATCGACTATTGGAACTATCTCCTCGACGTCGACGCGATCCTCAGGCAATACGGAGCGCGACCACATTGGGGCAAGCTGCATTTCAATCGCGCAGAAGACATGCCGTCGCTCTATCCGCGCTTTCATGACTTCCAGGCGATCCGCCGCAAAATGGACCCGGCAGGCCGCTTCCTGAACGATCACTTGAGAAATCTGTTCGAGTGACGAACGGTCTCTTGCGCTGACGAGCCGCCGGCGGACGACCGCTCGGAGCAGCCCAAGATTGTCGGACACCCTGGATCTGACCAAAGCGGCCCGCATGGTAGTCGGGTTACGCTTGTTCAATCTCGGTCTCGGTGTTCATGAAGGACCGCGCGCAACGACCGCCTCATGCAATGGACGGCCAGCTACAGCGGAGCGCGCAATGGGCCTGTCCGCCCGAATTGCGACTTCGGATGCCTCTCCGCTGTCGCCGCGCGTGAGCCAAGCGACGACGGAACCATTGGTTGCGAGGATCAGCGTCTCCTACATGGCGTCGATCCGGGCGTCGCTGACGGATCAGCAGGAAGCCGGCCGGGCGATCCAATGGCGCGCAATTCGTCCCATCGGATCCCGGAGCAGAAGGTACGGAATGAAGGCGAGCAGGACCGCAACGATAGCCGCTTCGCCAGGAAAGAATTCGCCGAGAACGGCCGCCCTATAGACGATGTCCATGACGACGCCGAGAATGGCCGACCGTGAGCGCGGCAGCGCCAGATCAATGTCAGCGAGCGCGCCGCCCTTCCTTCGCAGGCTGAAGCGCGACGTTGTTGCCCTTGCATTGAAGGAAGAAAGGGTTATGTAGCTGCAATCGTCGCGATGCCGTCGGAGTCCGGACGGAAGCCCATACTGCTAGCATTTGGGTGGGCGTTAGCGATCTCAAATTGGCGACGTTCAGCGACGCTACTGCTTTCGAAAGCGCAATTGTTCGCCGAAAACCCGATCAGGCGACCGCTTGGCGCGCAAACTTTGGACGAAATCGACAGACCGAATCTGACGCTTCGTCGCACCAGATCTGACACGACACGCTCAGCGCCAGAGTCCGGGCGCTTCATGGAGACTTGACGGTGCGGCGCTGCGACGCCTCGAACGCCGCGCCGACCCGCAAAAGCTCCGACACGCTCCCTGCAGGAGCGGTTGAACCTTCAGGATTTGAAATGTCACTTGGTCAGAAAGACCGAATTCGCGGACGCCAAATAAATCGCGGTCGTGAACCCAACCCCTTGACTCGTTCGTTTGACTCGCACGGCCCCGACGTCAGAATTCGCGGCACGGCGCAGCACGTGGCCGAAAAATACCTTCAATTGGCGCATGACGCTCACACCGGCAACGACGCTATCGCCGCGGAGAACTATCTTCAGCACGCCGAACACTATTTCCGATTGATCGCAACCGCCCAGGCCGCGCAACTCCAAGCCCAGAAGGGCGACGTGCGGGCTACAGGAGAACCTGAACCGGAAGAGTTGGATGACAGCAACGATTTCGGTGGCTTGCCCGATCGATTCGCCTCTCCGGGGAATCGAGAAGCGCGTCAAACCTTCACTGACCAAACGAATGTGGTTGCGCCGGCTGCACCGCGGCCGTTCGGGCAACAGCAGCCCTTGGTTCGGCGTAAGGTTTAGGCGGCTTTGTCATCGTAACCGCCGGTCGTCTGCGTATGGCGCAGATCGCCCATGCCCAGGCGGCCACGCCACTCGGCCGCCCGCCTACGCAAACCATGGATGAGACGTGGGTCGTTGCCGACGGTTCTGGCAACGGCCTCATCGGAAGGGACTGATCTCATGACCGACGACGAACAGCATATCGCCCAGGCGATCGCGCGAGCGTTCGAGACCTTCAGCCTGCGCCTGCAAAGGCCGAGCGATTTTTGACCATGGGCGCCGCCCCTGTCCTTGGAAGGGCCGACGGCAAGCCACGCGTCTCCGATTCCCCTGTCATGGCGCGCGCGGACCGCGGCGTCCTCTTTCGGCTTGATCTGTCCGGAAGCCGGCTGCGCCTCGATCGTCTGGGCCGCAACGCCGGACACCGAACTTTCTTCTCCTGCGCTCACGCGCATTCCTCGCGAGGCAACAAAGTTCTTCGGACGGCGTCCTCCGCTCCGCTGCGGTCCGTTCCAGATGCGGCGCCGATCGCTTCCGGCCTTTCGATCGCCATCGAGGCCGCGGCAGTCGCGGGCTCTTTGAAACAGAATGGAGACTTCAAATGGCCAGCATCGGTTCTTTCAAGAAGGCCGGCAACGAGTTCCAGGGTCAGATCGTCACGCTCAGCGTGCAGGCCAAGACCGTGCGCATCGCGCCCGAAACCAACCGAGCCAACGACAACGCCCGTTCCCACCGCGTGTTCGTCGGCAAGGCCGAGATCAGCGCCGCCTGGTCGAAGCGCTTCGCTGATCTGGTCCCGCAGCCGCAAGGCCAGCGCCGAGTGATCGGCGCCAAGGCCCCGCCCGCGCGAGCCGGGCGGGCGTTTTCGGCATTTGCCCGCGTCGGGCGAGCCCCGTTGGTTCAACGCGCCACAGAGCCGACCGGAGGTCGTGACGCAATGGCGCGACTATGCGGTTACTGTCGTTCATCGGGCCCAAGGCCCGTGCAGTACGAGTAGGGAGCCGGGGACTTCCAGCATGCAGGTTGTCCACGGCGCTGCGCGCGGGCACACGTATTCGTGCGGCATCGACAAAATTTCTTTGGAGTGGGGTACGCAATCGCGGTACGCAGAAGGGTACGCGCTCATTCGAGCCGAAGACATACACTATTGAAATTGCTTGATATTCTACCCTTCAGGTGTTTTTGGTGGAGCTGAGGGGATTCGAACCCCTGACCTCTGCAGTGCGATTGCAGCGCTCTCCCATCTGAGCTACAGCCCCGTCGCGCCGCTCTTTACGTGCGCGCCCTTTCCGTGTCAACGGCGTCGGGGCGGCGGCCTCGCGTTCGAATCTCGCCAATGGGCGGGCGGGCCCGGACCTTCAGGAGAACATATGCGCGCCATTCTCGACATCGTCCTCATCGTCCTGAATTTATACACCTGGGTCGTGATCCTGGGCGCCATCCTCTCCTGGCTGATCGCCTTCGGCGTCGTCAACATCCGCAACGATTTCGTCCGCGCCGCCTGGAATATGTTCCTCGCCCTGACCGAGCCATTCCTGAGGCCGATCCGCAATTTCCTGCCCAACACCGGCGGCATCGATCTGTCGCCCATCGTCCTTCTTCTCGGGGTCATGCTCCTCGAGCGGATCATCGTCTACTACATCTACCCGAATGTGTTCTGAGCCATGACCATGACCCACGCCACCGCATCCAAGACCGCCGCCGGCCGGTTTTTCGAAGATTTTCGCATCGGCGAAACCATCCGGCACGCCACGCCGCGCACCCTCAACGCCGGCGACGCCTCGCTCTACTCGGCGCTCTACGGGACGCGCTTCGCGCTCCAGAGCGCAGACACGTTCGCAAAAGCGATCGGCTACCCAGAAAGCCCGATCGACGACGTGCTCGCCTTTCACGTGGTGTTCGGCAAGACCGTGGCGGACGTGTCGCTCAACGCCGTCGCCAATCTGGGTTACGCCGAATGCCGGTTCGTGAAAGCGGTCTATCCCGGCGACACGCTGACCTCGACGTCCGAGGTGATCGGCCTCAAGGAGAACTCGAACAAGCAAAGCGGCGTCGTCTACGTCCGCTCGCGCGGCTTCAACCAGCATGGGGACACGGTGCTCGACTATGTCCGCTGGGTGATGGTGCGCAAGCGCGACCACCACTCGCCGGCGCCCGACGCGGTTGTGCCGAAGCTCGTGGAGGCGGTCGCCCTGGCCGACCTTGGCTCGGCTTGCCCCGCAATCGAGCGAGCGGCCTACGACGATACGCTCAGCGGCTCGCCGAACCGGTTCGAGGACTATGTCGCCGGCGAGCGGATCGACCATGTCGACGGGATCACCGTCGAGGAGGCCGAGCACATGATCGCCACGCGCCTCTACCAGAACACCGCCAAAGTCCATTTCAACCAGCACAGCGAGGGGCAGGGCCGGTTCGGCCGGCGCCTGATCTACGGCGGGCACGTCATTTCGCTCGCGCGCGCGCTGAGCTTCAACGGCCTCGCCAACGCCTTCCACATCGCCGCGATCAACGGCGGGCGGCACGTCGCGCCGCTGTTCGCGGGCGACACCGTATTCGCCTGGAGCGAAATTCTGGAAACCTCGGTTCTGCCCGGCCGTGACGACGTCGGCGCCCTGCGGGTCCGCACGGTCGCGACCAAGAACCGTCCGTGCACCGACTTTCCTTTGCGCGAGGGCGACGGTTACGAGCCGAACGTCATCCTCGATCTCGACTACTGGGCCCTCGCGCCGCGTCGGCCGTAAATGCGCCTGCCGGCGGACGCGACGCTGATCGTTGTCGGCGCGCCCGACCCGGCCGGCGACGCGACCGTGAGGGCGAAAATCGCGGCCCTGATCGAGGCGTGGCGCCGCGAGGATCTGCCGGCGATCGATGCGCCCGCGTCTGAGGCCGGCGCCTTCGACGACGACCGTCTCGAGGCGCATCTCGAAGATCTCGGCGCAACCACCCTGGTCTTGTGCGGCGAGGAGGGCGCGGTGGACCGCGCCGCACGCGACGCCGCAGCGCTGGGCTTTCACGCCTTCGTCGTTTGCGATGCCTGCTGGCGGAACGGGCGGTCGCCGAGGGTCACGGACCTCGGCCAGGCAGGAATTGTCGTCGAGGCCGCAACGGCGATCGCGGCGGCGGCAGTCGCCAAGACGCGTCAGCGCCGCGGGCGACTGCCGCTATAACACCGACCGCGTTGACATAGCGGCCGCGGCTTGAAACGCTGGCGCAACCCAAGGGAGTGCCGCTATTGGCCGAGTCGGTGACCACGTCCAAGGCTGCGCGTCCAACGCTCAACGCGAAAGGGGTCTTCGCCGCCGTTCTGGGCAACGGATACGAATTCTTCGACTTCACCGTCTATGCGACCTTTCTCGGCCTGATCGGCCAGGCGTTCTTTCCCTCCGACAACGTCTTTGTCAGCGATCTGGCGTCGGCCGCCACGTTCGGGGTCGGGTTCATCGCCCGTCCGCTCGGCGGCGCGGTGCTGGGGGCCTATGGCGATCGCGCCGGACGCAAGCCGGCGATGACCCTGTCGATCGGCCTGATGGCGATCGGCAGCGCCGTCATCGCGGTCACGCCCGGCTACGACGCGATCGGCGCCTGGGCGCCGATCTTCTTGATTCTCGCGCGCCTGCTGCAGGGCTTCGCCGTCGGCGGCGAAGTCGGGCCTGCGACCATGTTCATGCTCGAGGCCGCCCCGCCCGGACGGCGGATGTACTTCGCCAGCTGGCAGCTCGCCAGCCAGAACCTCGGCAGCCTCGCAAGCGGCCTTATTGGCCTCATCCTGGCGCTGTGCTTGACCAAATCGAGCTTCAACGATTGGGGCTGGCGCGTGCCTTTCGCGCTCGGCGTGTTCATCGCGCCGATCGGGGTCTACATCCGCAGCCAGCTGGTCGAGACCCTCGAGACGCCGGAGTCTCATCGGCGCGCCGGCGCCGGCGCGATGGTGGGGAACGTCCTTCGGGACAACTGGCCGGGCCTGCTCCTCGGTCTGGCGCTGGTCAGCGGCGGAACGATCACCCAGTATTTCCTCATCACCATGACGCCCTATGCGGTCCGGACGCTGCATCTACCGGAATCGACTGCGATGCTCGGCACGGTGACGCTGGGAGTGACCGGCGCCATGGGGTCGCTGGCCGGCGGACTGCTCGCCGATCGTTTCGGCGTCCGAGCGGTTGCGATCGTTCCGCGCCTCCTGCTCATGGTTTCCGGTGATGAAGCTTCTGGTCGCCAACCCGAGCGGACCGACGCTGGTCGCGGCGATCACGGTTCTCAGCCTGCTGCATGCGGCGAGCGTGGCCGTCGGCATCATGCTGATCCCGCTGATCTTCCCTCCCCAGGTCCGTTCGACGGGCCTGGCGATCTGCTATTCGCTGGGCGTCGCGATCTTCGGCGGCACCGCGACCTACGTCGTCACCGGGCTCGTTGGCGCGACCGGCAATCCGCTTGCTTCGACCTATTACGTCATGGCCGCGAGCATCGTGATGTTATTCGCCGTGCTGGCGATCCGCAAAGCCGACTACAGCCCCAGGGCCTGGCCGCCGCCGGTCGACAGCGAGGTGTGAACGCGTCGCCGCGCGACTTGACAGATTGTCCCCGTTCACGCGAATCTTGTGTTTGAATTGGCGGGGATTGAGCCGTTATCCGACCGGGACGCGCCCCGCTCGCCAGCGTTTGGAGCGTCGGAACGTCGGATGAGTAAGCCCCCCTCTGATCCCGCCCAGCCGTATCGCGGTTTGATTGCCGGATACACCGACGCCATCCGGGCGAGCGACTTCAAGGCGAACATCGCGATCCTGTTTGTCGCATTCATGATGGGGCCGATTCTATACAACTATCCGAAATTCCCGACCTATTTGCCGATCCCGTTTGTGCTGCTGCCGTTCCTGATCGTCTATGTCTGCCTGTTCATGGTCCTCATCCCGCGCTACCCCAAGCGCGGAGCAAAGAATTTCCTCGTCTCACGGACCGCGACCGCGGACGATTTCGCCAACGTGACCCAGACCGAGGACGAGATCGAGCAGCTGAAGCTGCGCTGCGCGGTCCTCTCCGAGCTTCTGTGGTGGAAGACCCTCTACATCAACATCAGCTTCATGCTGTCGATCGTGTGCATATTTATCACGATCCTGCTGCTGATCTACGTCTGGTACACCTAGGACAAAACCGCGAGCGCTGGAAATGGCGTCAGACCGAAACGCTCAACTCCGAAATCTGATCGCCGGCTACAGCGACTCGATTCGCTTGAGCGACATCAAGGCGAACATCGCGGTGCTTTTCGTCGCGATCATGATGGGCACGGTCATCCAGTACAAAGACGCTTATCCTCACTATCTGACCTTGCCAGTCCTGCTCGCGCCGTTCCTGTTCATTTTCGTGAATCTGCTGATTTCAGTATACCCGCGCTTCCCGCATGTCGGGCGCGACCGTTTTCCCATCCGGCGCAGGATCGACCCCGAGGATTTCGAGTTCCTGGCGGACGCGGACAGGCACTTCGAGATGCTCCCGCAACAGTGCGCCATGTTCTCGCGCATCCTTTGGTGGAAAAACATCACCCTGCAGACGGCCTACGTCACATCGATGCTGACTCTCGTCGTCGCGGGGATCCTCCTGTTCGCCGGGCACGGCTGATGGCGAGCGTCACGCGGCGCCCGCCTCCGAATTCTAAAAAAGGCGCTTTCAGCTGCGAGCGGCCTTAGCGCCCTCGTCGAAGCGCCGCTCGATCTCGGCGACGATCGCGCCGAGCATGGCGTTGATCTCGAAATCCTTGGGCGTATACACTGCCGCCACGCCGGCCGCGCGGAGCCGCTCGGCGTCGGCGGGCGGGATGATGCCGCCGACGATCAGGGGGACGCGCTCGAGTCCGGTTGCGCGCATGAGCGCGATCACCTCCTCGGTGAGCGCGATGTGCGAGCCCGACAGGATCGACAGCCCGACGCAGTGGACGCCCTCCTTGGCCCGCTCGACGATGTCTGCGGGAGTGAGGCGGATGCCGTCGTAGACCGCCTCCATGCCGGCGTCGGTGGCGCGCGCCGCGATCTGCTCGGCGCCGTTGGAATGGCCATCGAGGCCCGGCTTACCCAGCAGAAACTTGATCCGGCGGCCGAGCTTGAGCGAGACGCGCTCGACTTCGCCGCGCAGCGTGTCGAGTCCCGCCGCCGCTTGCCGGGCGCGCGGCGAGACGCCGGTCGGAGCGCGGAACTCGCCGAACTCTGCCCTCAGCGCGTTGCCCCACTCCCCGGTGGTCGCGCCGGCTTTGGCCGCTTCGATCGAGGCCGGCATAATATTGACGCCACTCGCAGCGGCCGCCCGCAGCGTCTTGAGCGCCTCGCGCACCCGGGCTTCGTCGCGCTGAGCCCGCCACGCCTTGAGTCTGGCGACCTGCTCGGCCTCCGCTTCGGCGGAGGGAACCATGATCGAATTCTCGCCGGCTGTCAGCGGCGAAGGCTCGAAATTGGTGAAGGCGTTCACGCCCACCACGATCTGCTCGCCGCGCTCGATCGCCTCGAGGCGGCGGGTGTTGGACTCGACAAGCTTGGCCTTGAGCGCGCCGGTCTCGATCGCCTTCTCGGCGCCGCCCATCGCGTCGATCGCGGCGATTTCGGCAAGCGCCTCGCTCTTGAGCCTGGCGACCAGCGCCGCGATCTCCCTGCTGCCGTCAAAAATGTCGCCGAACTCCAAGAGGTCCGTCTCAAAGGCCATGATCTGCTGGAGACGCAGCGACCATTGCTGGTCGAACGGCCGCGGCAGGCCGAGCGCCTCGTTCCACGCCGGCAGCTGGACGGCGCGGGCGCGCGCGTCCTTCGAGAGCACCACCGATAGCATCTCGATGAGAATCCGGTAGGCGTTGTTCTCCGGTTGCTGCTCGGTGAGGCCGAGCGAGTTGACCTGGACGCCGTAGCGGAAGCGGCGCTTGGCGGGGTCCTTCACGCCGAACCGGTCGCGGGTGATCTCGTCCCACAATTCCACGAACGCCCGCATCTTGGCGAGCTCGGTGACGAAACGCATGCCGGCGTTGACGAAGAATGAGATACTGCCGACCACGTTGGCGAAGCCCTTCTCGTCGACCTCGCCGGACTGGCGGACGCGCTCCAGCACGGCGATGGCGGTCGCAAGCGCGTAGGAGAGCTCCTGGACCGGCGTCGCGCCGGCCTCCTGCAGATGGTAGGAGCAGACGTTCATTGGATTCCACTTCGGCGCCTCGCGAGCGCAGAACAGGATCATGTCCTTGGTCAGCCTGAGCGAAGGATCGGGTGGGAAAACATAGGAGCCGCGCGCCAGATATTCCTTGATGATGTCGTTTTGGGTCGTGCCCTGAAGCTGGGCTCGCGGCGCGCCCTGCTCGTCGGCGACGGCGATGTAGAGGGCCAGCAGCCACGGCGCGGAGGCGTTGATGGTCATCGAAGTGTTCATCGAGGCGATCGGAATCTCCTCGAACAGGGCGCGCATGTCGCCGATATGGGAGATCGCGACGCCGACTTTTCCCACCTCGCCGCGCGCCAGGATGTGGTCGCTGTCGTAACCCGTCTGGGTCGGCAGGTCGAAGGCGATCGAGAGGCCGGTCTGGCCCTTGGCGAGATTCTGGCGATAGAGCTTGTTCGACTCGCGCGCTGTGGAATGCCCGGCATAGGTGCGGAAGATCCAGGGTTTGTCCCGCCGCGCCGTCTGAGCCTGCTCGTCCGTCTCCGCCATCGCCTCACCTCGCGCATCCGCCCGCATGCGCGAGCGGATGCTTCATTGTCCGAGGCGCACGCTTCAAAAAGCCGGGACCGCGTGCGCCCGCATTTTTGTGCGAGGCACAATCGCAGAAAAAGGGGGCTCGCGCCACATTGTCATAGCGAATCGGCGGACCGACGGGCGTCGGCAAATCGTCGCACGTTGGCCGCAGGCGCGACGAAAAGGTGGATTGATTTTCGCCGCCTGAACGGCAATGCTGGATTGTGCGGCGCAATATCGGGGCCGGCCGAGAAGCGTTTCGTCGCCAAAACGCCGAATTTGAGGAAGCCCATGACCATCCGTCCCGCCGATAAGGATCTATCGGCTGAAGCTCCGGTGAAGGATCTTTACGAGATCGGCGAAATCCCTCCGCTCGGGCATGTGCCGAAGTCGATGTACGCTTGGACCATACGTAAGGAACGGCACGGGCCCCCCGAAGAATCCATGAAGATCGAGGTTGTGCCGACTTGGCCGCTCGACAGCCACGACGTCCTCGTTCTGGTGATGGCGGCGGGCGTCAACTACAACGGCGTGTGGGCGGCGCTTGGCGAGCCGGTCTCGGTGCTCGACGTGCACAAGAACCCCTACCACATCGCCGGCTCCGACGCCTCCGGCATCGTCTGGGCGGTCGGGTCGAAGGTCAAGCGATGGAAGGTCGGCGACGAGGTCGTCGTGCACTGCAACCAGGACGACGGTGACGATGAGGAGTGCAATGGCGGCGATCCGATGTTTTCGGCATCGCAGCGCATCTGGGGCTACGAGACTCCCGACGGCTCTTTTGCCCAATTCTGCCGGGTGCAGGATCGCCAACTCATGGCCCGCCCGCAGCACCTGACCTGGGAGGAAAGCGCCTCCTACACGCTCACGCTGGCCACGGCCTATCGGATGCTGTTCGGCCACGAACCGCATCGCCTGCGCCCAGGCGACAATGTCCTCGTCTGGGGCGCTTCGGGCGGTCTCGGCGTGTTCGGCGTCCAGCTCTGCGCCGCTGCCGGCGCCAACGCGATCGGCGTCATTTCGGATGAGAGCAAGCGCGAATACGTGATGTCGCTCGGCGCCAAGGGCGTCATCAACCGGAAGAACTTCAACTGCTGGGGCCAGCTGCCGAAGGTGAATACGCCCGAATACAGCGCCTACATGGCGGAGGCGCGCAAGTTCGGCAAGGCGATCTGGGACGTCACCGGCAAGAAGGACGTCGACGTGGTGTTCGAGCATCCCGGCGAGGCGACGTTC
>NZ_JBKQOT010000600.1:0-3497 GCF_052145395.1 Roseiarcus sp. | reverse complement strand
CGGCGCGCCTCCTGCGAGATTCCGTCCCAGCGCCAGCCGAACCAGTCGAAGCCAAGATTCGAGCGGCGCCTCGGCCGAGGCCACGACGCCGCGGGCGTTGTTCGCGATTTGCGCGGCTTCGGCCTTGGAGAGCTCCTCCATCAAGTAAGATTCGACGAGCCCCGACGGCTTGGTCATCAGCGCGACGACATCGAAGCGAGCGCCGCGTTTGACCGTTGCGATCAGACTCGCTGCGCCCGATCCGTCGCAGGCCGAAGCCGTCGTCTTCACGACCTGCGCAGCCGTCCGTTCCCGGGCGAAAGCCGCGGGCGGAAAGGCCCGATCCAGCGCCTTCAGCCGGGCGGAGGAAAGCCATGGGCGAATCAGCGCAATCCGTCGTCGGTCGATGTCATCGAACTCGCCGCGCTGAGCAGAAGCGGAAAGCCCACGAATTGCCGCAAGCGCGGTCGATTCCTCGCCATCGAGCAGGAAGCCCACGGCGCTTCGGCGAGCCCGCTCGGCAGAATCGGCGGCGAAGGACTCGACGAGGCGCGACCGGTAGTCCTCGGGAAAGATTGCGGACAGAGAGCGAATCTCCTCGTGCAACCCGAAGTCGTCACCCACGAGATCCTTGATCAGCGGCTGCACGAGCTCGCGATAGGCCTCCTCGCCCGGCTCGTGGAGCAGACCCGCCGCGACAATCCGGCCCATGGACGCCCGCGCCTCTCCGCCGATGTCGACGTGGGACCCCGCGAACACCCGCCCGAGAATCATCAGGATTGCCGGATGGATGGCGCCCCGACGCGCCGCTTCGGCGATCATGTGGCGGGCGCGAGTCAACGCTTCGCGCGCCTCCTTGTCGCCGCCGTTGGCATCGACTCGCAACCGGTCGAGCTCCTCGGAGAGCTCGGACATTGCCTCCGCCTCCGGAAAGTCCTCCGGCTTGTCGGGATCGGCATCGAGGAACGTCCCGATCATGTCCTCGATGGAACGCTCTTCGGTCAGGGGGCCATCGAGCAGCAATCGCCGAAGCAGATCGCCGTCCAGTCCCGAAAGGAGCGTATCGAGCGGACTCCCGCGCTTGCTGTCGGCTTTGCGCGCAACTTTATTGCGCTTGGCGGCTGGCTTTTTCATGAGTCGCTCGGAACGGGGTCGGGTCTTGCGAACCTACCTCGCCGCGGCGGGCCCGGCTATGCCGGGTCGCGCCGATCCACAACGATATTCGCCGATCGCCGGGAAAGGCGTTCGGCTCAAACGGGCCGGATGAACGACCCGTCGCGCAGGTCCGACATCGCCTGACGGATTTCCGCGTCGGTGTTCATCACGATCGGCCCGTGCCAGGCGATCGGCTCGCGCAACGGGCGGCCGGAGACGAGCAGGAACCGTGCGCCCTCGTCGCCCGCCTGGACGACGATCTCGTCGCCCGCGCCGAACACGACCAGAGAGCGGTTGCCGACCTTGTCGCGGACGAGGACGTCCCGGCCGTCGACTTCGGCCTCGCTGAGCACGCCGAGCGGCTCGGAGGCGTCGGTGAAGTCGGCCGAGCCCTCAAAGATGTAGGCGAAGGCCTGCCGGTAGTCCTCGACCTTGAGGCGCTTTCCCTTGCCGGCGGGCACCGACACGTCGAGATAGCGCGGCTCCGCGGCGACGCCGTCGACCGGGCCGGTCTTGCCCCAGAACTCGCCGCAGATGACCCGCACGGTCGTCCCGTCGTCGTCGGTGACTTCGGGGATCGCCGAGGACGGGACGTCCTGATAGCGGGGCCTGGTCATCTTCAGCCGGGCCGGCAGGTTCGCCCACAGCTGGAAGCCGTGCATGCGGCCCTTGGCGTCGCCCGCGGGCATTTCCTGGTGCATGATGCCGCTGCCGGCGGTCATCCACTGACGTCGCCGGCGCCGAGCTTGCCGTGGTTGCCGAGGCTGTCGCCGTGCTCGACGGAGCCGGCGAGGACGTAGGTGATCGTCTCGATGCCGCGATGGGGATGCCACGGGAAGCCGGCGCGATAGTCGGCTGGGTTGTCGCCGCGGAAATCGTCCATCATCAGGAACGGATCGAAGTCGGAGGTGTCGCCGAAGCCGAAGGCGCGGCGCAGGCGCACGCCCGCGCCCTCGAGGGTCGGGCGGCTGAGGTTGACGCGTTTGACGGGTCGGATGGACATGAAGGGCTCCAGTGCAAACAAAAAAGGGTCGGCCGGCGAAATACTGATCCTCGACGATGGCGAAGAAGAACTCTCGACGCAAGCCGATTTCTTTCAGGAATTAGGAATAGGACGAGAACAATTCAAGTCTATCAGCGGGTTTGAACGCTCCCATCAGCTCAAGCGATTGCTTCTGTGCTCCAAGCGATCAGCGCTCGTTCTCGCAAGGGGCCGGGCGTGGCGCGGGCGGGACCGGGAGCGGCGACATCGTCGGGATCGTTGCCTTCACGCTCGCTTCAACGCCCGTTCGACCCGCGTTCGGCTCTCGTTCGGACCCTGTTCGGCGCTCCAATCGCGGTCGAATCTCACCCGTGAATCGCGATATCTCAAGAGCTTGGCGGCGAGTTTCGGCAAAAAACGTCGCGGCGCATTCCGCACGGGGGCAGGGACGGCCGACGACAGCGTCCGCCGCAAGACCGGATCGCGCGAGAACCGCCTTACGCACGACCAGAGCATAGCCGTACGTTCGGAAAATGAAAATAACTTGTTTTGGTGTTCTTTGGATCGGGAATGTCCGGCGCCGCCGGAGCGCTGGGAGTCCCGGCCTGCATGAGCCGTCGCCTGTCGGTGAGCGTCTTCGACAAACGCTCGTTGCAAACCTCCGTATGGCTCTCCAATCCCTTTATATGCCGGCCACTCACATAGGTTCAGTTGAGCGAGCGGCCTCATTCGAATAGTTGTTTGCTACTAAGCGGGAATGGCCGATTGTAAAACAATCCCCGCCACGAGCGCCTGCGCCAGTTGTCTCTTACAGTTTCGCTTGGAGACTGCGATTTGACTACCGACCTTACCGCCGATGTGCGAACCCCTGGCGAAGTCAGCAATGGCCGGAGGGCGCTATCGAATCTTTATCGCGATGTCGGATTGGCCGCAGTCGCGACCGAGCTCAATTTGCGGCTCGATACGCTTGAGCCTGACGTCGCGGAGGCCGTCGAGAGAGGAGCCGCCGCGCTTCTCCTCGCGGGGTTCGGCCCGAGTCCAGTTCGGCGCCGAGCGAGTGTTCGGGCTGGGGAGCAAAGCGGCCGTCACAAGCTGCGGCGCTTGGCGCGCAAGGCGAGACAGTTCCGGCGCTTTCCGATGGGGAAATCGGTGATTGCGAAACGCCTCGGCGACAGCATGGAGGGGCGATCTTAGACGGCGGCTCTTTGGCGGCGCCTTCGCTGCCTGGTCAAACGCTCCCGTCTTCTCTGCCAGGGCCGCCGCGCAAAAGAGTATTACGGTTACGTTCTGCATCAGTTGTCCGGGGCGTTGCGTCCGCTCAAGGTAGAGTTTTCGGACGAAAAGCGTCATAATGACCAAGCCTGCGGAAGCACCCACCTAT
>NZ_JBKQOT010000599.1:0-7647 GCF_052145395.1 Roseiarcus sp. | reverse complement strand
GGGAAAACCTCAGGCGCTTCGCCCCGCGCGCCGCCCGTGACACAATCAACGCCGCGCGCGCCAAATTCGACGGTCCGCCACCGGAGCAAATCGTCCTACATGATTACGAGCTGATTCCTGATCCGGCGCCGGAAGGCCGCCTCAGCCTTGTCCTTCCCACCCTGTCGTCGACGGCAATTTTCGGCGGCGTGGCGACAGGCGTCGATCTCCTCTTCGCCAGCGCTCGGGCGCTCGACATGCGCCCCCGCCTGATTGTCGATGAATTCCGCGATCCGACCGACCTTTCCTACCTCAAGAGCGTGGCCAGCCGCTACGCATTCAAATCTGACGAAATCGAAGTCATCTCCCGAAGCGCGAGCACTCAACCGCTTTCGGTGCGCGGAAAGGATTTATTCTTTGCTTTCAACTGGTGGGTCGCGCTGAACCTGCGCGGCCTCCTTTCGCAGCAGGCCTCGCGCTTCCCAACCCCCAGACCCCGGCCGCTGCTCTACATCCTCCAGGAATACGAACCCGCCTTCTATGACATGTCGTCGACCCACATGACGGCGCGCGCCGCGTTGGACGGCACGCAACGCACCTTTGGCATCGTAAATTCTGAGGAGTTGCATCGTTATTTTCGAGCGCAAGGGCACGCCTTCGAACGCGAGTTCGTCATCCCGCTGCGACTGTCGAAAAGTATGAAGCGCGCCCGTAGCAGTGCTAATGCGCCGAAACAAAAGACGATTCTCGTCTATGGACGTCCTGGAATTCGGCGCAACTGCTTTTCCTCCGTCGTCGCCGGCCTCAAGGCTTTCGTCCATGACTTCCCAGAATATCGGGACTGGAGTCTGGAATCCGCCGGGGGCAGCCACAACTCGATCGACCTCGGCGCCGGAAAGCGCCTCGTCCCGCTTGGCAAGCTCTCACTTGAACATTACGCTCACAAACTCGAATCCGCCGGCGTCGGTCTATCGCTGATGGCTTCGCCCCATCCGAGCTACCCGCCGGTCGAAATGGCTCATTTCGGCGTACGCACCGTCACCAATACATATACGTGCAAGGATCTCTCCAAGGCCCATGAAAACATCCTGTCCATCGGCGATGTGCTTCCCAAAACCATAGCCAACGCCCTTGCCCGCCAGTGCGCGGCTGTCGTCGCCGATCCGCGGGGCGGTTGGCGGAGCCGATCCATGCTGCCCGACTACTCTCGGACGACGCCTATCCGTTCCTGCCGGACCTGGTCCAGGCGCTTCGCGAAGACGCCCCTGACCCCGCCAAGCAGGCGCGCCATCTCGCGCCCTCAGCTTAGCTTAAACCCGGCCTTCGGGCGCGACGGGCTTGTCCTCGCCCGAACGCCGGGCGCGAAGTGACTTCACCGGCAACTGCCGAGGGCCGTCGTTTTCCCGTAGCTGCGCACTCGGAGCTTGCGGCCCACATGGCGTCCGACGGCCTTGTCGCCGCCGTACGGCGGATCTCGCCCGGCGTCAGACGATGCCCGAGGACGATCCCGCGGTGTCTGGCCGCTCTTCGGCCTTCCGCGACCGGTAGCCGGAGGCGCGGTAGGTCGCGACCGGATCGATGGCGCCGCCATTCCGGCGCCGGGATTCCGCGAGGATCGGCGACACGTCGGCCTGGAAGCCGGCCTTGAGGAGCCTGTGCGCCAGCATAACGTCGCTCGCGTCCTGCGCCGCCCCGAGCGCCGCGCGGTCGACCGCGAGCGCCTGGGCGTAGGCGCGCTGGACCTCGATCGCCGAAACCATCAGGCTCTCGATCGGGTCGGTCACGTTGTGCGACTGGTCGAGCATGTAGGCCGGGTCGAAACCCGGCGCCTTGCGCTCGGCCGCGTCCACGAGTTCGTTGAACACACGGAACAGCCGGAACGGGTCGATTGAGCCGGCGTCGAGATCGTCGTCGCCGTATTTCGAATCGTTGAAGTGGAAGCCGGCCAGCCGGCCGGCGCGGATGAGGCGCGCCACGATCTGCTCGATGTTGACGTTCGGCGCATGATGGCCAAGGTCGACGAGGCAGAACGCCTTCGGACCCAAGGTCTGGGCGGCCATCAAGCTCGAACCCCAGTCGGCGATTACCGTCGAGTAGAAGGCCGGCTCGTAGAGCTTGTGCTCGAGGAACACGCGCCAGTCGGCGGGCAGGCTCGCATAGATCTGGGACAGCGACTCGATATACCAGTCGAACACGTGGTCGAGGTTCGACTGGCCGGGGAAGTTCGAGCCGTCGGCGATCCACACGGTCAGCGCCTTCGAGCCGAGTTTCTCGCCGATTGCGATGCACTCGATGTTGTGCGCCACCGCCTGGTCGCGCACGGCCTTCGTCGCATGGGTCAGCGAGCCGAACTTGTATGAGAGTTTCTGCCCGGGCTGGTCCTGAAAGGTGTTGGAGTTGACCGCGTCGAATCCGACGCCGAGCGCCTTCGCATGCTCCCCGAGTTCTTTGGTGTCGCTGACCTTGTCCCAGGGGATATGGGGCGAGCAGGTCGGCGTCGCGCGGGTGAGTTGGTGGATCGTTGCGCAGTCCTCGAGCTTGTCGAACACGTTGCGCGGCTCGCCGGGGCCGGGAAAGCGGGCGAAGCGCGTGCCCCCGGTTCCGACGCCCCAGGTCGGAACCGCGACGGCGAAAGCGGCGACCTTGGCGGTGATCGCCTCGATGTCGAGACCGCGCCGCTCGAGCTGCCTACCGAGCGCGGCGTAGTCGTCCTCGAGCGCGGGCGCGCGCTTGGCGTTCTCCTCGGCGATCAGCGAGTCAGGGATTCGGTATGACATGTTTTCTCCTCCGGCCCGTTCCCTCGGCCATCGTCATTGCAGGGAGAGAAACGACGAAACAATCCACCGGCTGTAAGGCGCCCCTCGACCTACTGGATTGTTTCGTCGCGCTTGCAATGACGGACATAAGTCGGACCTGCATTCGTTCCGCCTACCGCGCAAAGCTGACTGCGTTGCCGGCGTCGACGTTGAGGATATTGCCGGTGCTCTTGGCCGACAGGTCCGAGGCGAAATAATAGGCCGCCTCGGCGATGTCCTCGGGATAGACGGACCGCTTCAGCAGCGACCGCTGGCGATAGACCTCTTCGAGCTCGCTCTCGGAGACCTTGTTGGAGGCGGCGCGCTGGGCGCGCCACTCGCCCCGCCAGATCTTCGAGCCGCGCAGTACGGCGTCCGGATTGACCGTATTGGCGCGGATGCCGAACGGCGCGCCTTCGAGCGCGATGCAGCGGGCGAGGTGCACCTCCGCCGCCTTCGCCGTGCAATAGGCCGCGGCGCCCGGCGATGCGGCGAGCGCGTTCTTCGAGGCGATGAACACGATGCTGCCGCCGAGGCCCTGGTCCTTCATGACCCGATAGCCTTCGCGCGCGGCAAGGAAATAGCCGGTCGCGAGAATGGCGATGTTGCGGTTCCACAGTTCGAGCGACGTGTCCTCGAACGGCGCGGCCGAGGCGATGCCGGCGTTGGCGACGACGATGTCGATCCCGCCGAAGGCGAGGACCGTGTCGCGCACGGCGGCCGCCACAGCGCTCTCGTCGGTCACGTCCGCGACCGCGCCGATGGCCGCGTCACGGCCGAAGCTCTTGCGGAACTCGGCGACCGTGTCGTCGAGACTTGCCCGATCGATGTCGGCTAGCGCGACGCAGGCGCCTTCGGACATCAGTCTGGCTGCCATTGCGCGCCCGATGCCGCCGGCCCCCCCGGTGATCAGCGCGACGCGGCCGGCGAGCGCCCTGGCTTTAGGCATACGCTGGAGCTTCGCCTCCTCGAGCAGCCAGTATTCGATGTCGAACGCCTCCTGTTCGTCAAGCCCGACATATCGGCTGACGCTCGACGCGCCTCGCATGACGTTGATCGCATTGACGTAGAATTCGGCCGCGATGCGCGCCGTCGCCTTGTCCTTGGCGAAGGACAGCATGCCGACGCCGGGCACGAGAGTGACGACCGCGTTCGGATCGCGCATCGCCGGCGAGTTCGGGCGCTTGCAGCGTTCGTAGTAGGCGGCGTAGTCCGCGCGGTAGGCTTCGAGGCTTCCGTCGAGCGACGCGATGACCCCGTCAAGATTATTTGCCGCCGGCTCGTACGCCAGGACCAGCGGCCGGATCTTGGTGCGCAGGAAATGGTCCGGGCAGGACGTGCCGAGCGCGGCGAGGGGTTTGAGGTCGCGCGAATTGACGAATTCGAGCACCTCGGGCGCGTCGGTGAAATGGCCGACCTTGAGCTCCATCGCCGAGATGCGCTTGCGCATCGCCGGCAGGAGTTTCGCAGCGACCGTCCGCCGTTCTTCGGGCGGGAGCGCCTCGACCGCCGCGCCGCCGAACGCCGCGCCCTTGCTGTTCGCGGCGAGCCAGGCCGACGCCTTGTTGATCATGGCGAGCGTCGTCTTGTAGCAGGCCTTCGACGTCGGGCCCCAGGTGAAGAGGCCATGGCCACCGAGCACGACGCCTTTCAGCTTCGGGTTCGCCGCAGCGAGGTCGCCGAGCTTCAGGCCCAGATCGAAGCCGGGCCGCTGCCACGGCAGAAATCCCATCTCATCGCCATACACCTCTCGGGTCAGAGCCTTGGCGTTGGCGCTTGCTGCGATCGCGATCACCGCGTCGGCGTGGACGTGGTCGACATGGGCGTGCGGAATGAAGCCGTGCAGGGGCGTGTCGATCGAGGTCGCGCGCGGATTGAGGTTGAATGTGCAGTGGTTGAAAAGCGCAACCATTTCGTCCTCGTGCTCCAGGCCGCGATAGATGGCTCTCAAATCGAGGAGCTTGTCGAGATAGAGGGTCGAGAAGCCGTTGAGCTTCATCGACCCGATGTCGCCGCCCGAACCCTTGACCCACAGCACCTTGACTGTTTCGCCCGTCAACGGATCCGACCCGTCGATCTTCGCCGAAGTATTGCCCCCGCCGAAGTTGGTGATCCGGAGGTCGCTTCCGAGCAAATTCGATCGGTAGAGCAGCAGGTCGGGCTCGTCGAGCTTGGTAGCGTGCGCATCGTCCCAGAGGTCGGGTAGGGGCGCATAGAGGCCGGAGGCAGGGCCGCTCATGGGTCGTTCCTCTCGATTGTCGAGCGATTTTGACCAAAGACTACGCATGCAATCACAACCCGTCAATCCCATCGCTGCATTGTGCGCTGCGATGAGCAAATTCGCTCAAATTCGATTGACAGCACCGAGGGCGAATGGCAGCGTAGCGCGCAATCAAGGACCGATCGAGGGAACGGCAAGGAACCATGCGCGAGCATCAGCGCGCCGAAATCGTCCGAAACCTTCTGGCGGAGCGCGGGTTCCTGTCGATCGCCGACATCATGGCGGCAACCGGCGTCTCCGCGGCCTCGGCGCGGCGCGACGCCGTGCGCCTTGCGGGCGCTGGCTTGGCCGAACGTCTGCACGGCGGGATCCAGGCGCTGGATGGCGCGTTCTCCAAGGCTGTGTCCCCGCTCGCAACCCGCTCTTTCGATTCGAGCCGTACGGTCAATATCGCGGCCAAGCGGGCCATCGCCCGGAAGGCCGTCGAGATGTGCGCGGAAGGCGACGTCGTGATCATCAACGGCGGCACGACGACCTATCAGATGTCGGAGTTCCTGCGCGGCACGCGGCTGAAGATCCTGACCAACTCCTATCCGCTCGCCGAATTCCTAATCCACGAGACGAATAACCGCGTCGCTCTTCCCGGAGGGGAGGTGTATCGTGACCAGAAGCTGATCGTCGCGCCGTTCGACGACGACGCGATCCAGCATTATTCGGCCCGGATCATGTTCATGAGCGCGATGGCGGTCGGGCCTCTCGGAGTGATCGAAGGCGATCCACTGATCGCCCGCGCCGAGACCAAGCTGCTTAAGCGCGCCGATCGGCTGGTCGTTCTCGCCGATGCTTCGAAGTTCGGTCCGCGCGGCAGCCTCGTCGTGTGTCCGCTTGCCCGCATTCAGACGCTCATTACCGATTCCGCGGCGCCTCCGGACGCTCTCGCCATGCTCAGGGATGCAGGCGTGGAGACGATCGTGGTCGAACCCGACGCCCAGTCGACGGAGGCCGCATGAGCGCCGCCCCATCGACCGCGCCGCTCCTCGACGTGCGCAACGTCGAAAAGACGTTTCCCGGCGTTCGCGCGCTCACCGGCGTATCGTTCGACGTCCGGGCGGGCGAGGTGCACGCCCTGCTCGGCGAGAACGGCGCCGGCAAGTCGACCCTGATCAAGATCGTCTCCGGGGTCTACCAGCCGGACGCCGGCGAGATCCTGATCGACGGTCGCGCGACGCGCTTCGCCTCGCCCGAGGACGCCAAGCGCGCCGGCGTCGCGACGATCTATCAGGAGCTCCTGCTTTTCCCCGAATTGACGGTGGCGGAGAACATCTTTCTCGGCCACGCGCCGCGGGCGGGCGGCGGCCGGATCGACTGGCGCGTCATGCGCGCGAAGGCCGAGGCGTTGCTTGCCTCGCTCGAAATCAACGACCTCGCCGCCGATCAGATCGTTGGCGCGCTTTCGGTCGGCCACCGCCAGCGGGTCGAGATCCTGCGCGCGCTGTCGCACGACGCGCGCATCCTCATCATGGACGAGCCGACTGCGGCGCTCACGGAGGGCGACGTGACGCGGCTGTTCGACATCGTGGGCCGCCTCAAGGCGCGCGGGGTCGGGATTGTCTATATCAGCCACCGGCTGGACGAACTGTTCGAGATCGCCGACCGCGTCACGGTGCTGCGCGACGGCGCCTATGTCGGGTCGCGTCAGGTGGCGGACACCAACGCCGCCGAACTCGTCCAGATGATGGTCGGGCGCCGGATCGAAAACCTTTTTCCCAAGTTCGCGGTCCCGATCGGCGGCCCGGTGCTCGAGGCGCGTGGCCTCGTCTGCCATCCGATGACCAAGGACGTGAGCCTGACCGTGCGCGCCGGCGAGATCGTCGGCCTCGCCGGGCTCGTGGGGTCCGGCCGCAGCGAGCTGGCGCAGGTCCTGTTCGGCATCACGCCGGCGGAGCATGGGGACATCCAGCTCGCCGGAAAGGCCGTGCAAATTGATTCGCCGGAGCGCGCGCGCGCCCGCGGGATCGCCTATGTGCCCGAGGACCGCGGTGTGCAGGGCCTCGTGCGACCGATGAGCGTCCTGCACAATTTCTCGCTCGCGGCGCTCGGCGCGCTCTCGCGCCTGGGATTCATCGACCGCGCCGCGGAGCGCCGGATGGCGGAGGCGGGCGTGCAGCGCTTCAGCGTCAAGACGAGCTCCGTCGACGAGGTCGCCGGACGGCTCTCCGGCGGAAACCAGCAGAAGATCGTGCTGGGCAAGTGGCTCGCCAACAATCCGAAGCTGCTCATCCTCGATGAGCCGACGCGCGGCATCGACGTCGGCGCCAAGGCGGAGATTCATCGCCTGATGTGCGAGCTTGCCGGGGAGGGCGTCGCAATCCTGATGATCTCGAGCGAGCTGCCCGAGGTGCTCGGCATGAGCGACCGCGTGCTCGTCATGCGCGAAGGGCGGCTCGTCGCCGAGTTCGACCGTGAGCATGCGACCTCGGAGGCGGTCGGCGCGGCGATGATGGGCTCTGACGCAACGATGGAGCGTGCGTCGCAGTAGCGGCGCGAGCCGCAGGCTCAGGAACAAAAACCCTGGCCACCGACATTTCCTCCGCCTCGCCGCCCGCGACCGCCGAGACGCCCGTCGCTGGACGCCGTCGCCTTCCGCCGGAG
>NZ_JBKQOT010000598.1:0-2663 GCF_052145395.1 Roseiarcus sp. | reverse complement strand
TCGCCCTCACCGCCGATCAACTCATCGGGCTCTTCAAATACGATCCTGTCCCTGCCTGACCCACCCGTAACTCCAAACGCCTTCAAGAACTCTGCTGCCCCACGAATTTTGAAAGAGGCTCCGATTGCAGTCTCCTAGATTCCAAACTGAGACAATACCCGCAGCGTCGCAAATCAAACGGCAACATTAGGTCGTGCCGATGGCGCGGCTTGAGGAAGGGGCTGACGCGTCGATGAGCTTAGCCGGATTCCCGTGCCAGCGCGAGCGCGGCGGAGCGATCTCGCCTTTCATCAAGAAGGAATCGGCGTCGAGAATGGTCTCTTCGTGCATCGTCACGCCGTAGTGGACAAAAGCGCCGGGGCCGATCGCGCAGCCGGGCCCGATGCGCACGACATCCGATTTGTAAACACCCTCTTCCAGCGAATGCGCCTGAATGATGCTTGCCTCGTTGAGATTCGCCTCATCGCCTATCTCGACCAGCGTCCGCTCGGTGACAATGCAGCCGTCGTCGAAAACCATGCGGCCGATCCGAACGCTGAGGAGACGAGAGACAAGGTTGCGCATCGGCGTTCCCGGAAACAGCCCGCCCACGGGCGAATCCGACAATTTCCAATATCGCTCGACGCGCCAGAATGCGGGATCGTAGACGGTCGCGAGATCGGGCTTGAGCCGGCCGAAGCCGATCGAAGCCCGCTCGATGAGAATGAAAACCGCGATCGCACCGGCGCCGACCACCAAGGTCGCCAACGCCATGGCGACGAAGCTTGTCGCGCCGAAGCGCTCCGAAGCGAAGGCGAAGACATAGATCGACAGGAACGCCAGGAACCACCGCGACGCGAGCAGCCACGCCATCGTCGCGAGATTGCGGCGCGTTTTCAGCTTGAGCCGAAGGCGTCGCTCGGCAGGGCCCATCCTGGCTAGGAGCTCAAGGTCGCGCGAAGCGGCGCGCGGGATCTCGAATGCTGGCGAGCCGAGCAGACCGACGTTCTCCCGCAGAGGCCCGTCAATCGGCACCATCACCTTGGTGGCCAAGAGGCAGTTCTCGCCGATGCGTGCGCCCGGCGGCACATATACGTCGGTGCCGAGAAAATTGCGGCCGCCCACTCGACATTCGCCCAGTCTGAAGGCGCGACTTGAAATGACGACGTTGCCAAGAGCGAGTCCGTCCGAGGCGACCGTTTCCTCGCCGACCGTGCACAGGAACGGGTTGTCCTGCCTCTGGCTGCAGCCGAAGTTTGAACCTGTCGGCTCCCCCGCGGCAAGCCGCCAGCCGATGAAGCGCAGGTAGGAATCGATGAAGACGCTATCGCCGAACAGGAGATTGAGGAACGGCAAATTGCCGACTGTGTCGACGATCCGCCGCATCGCGTCGTGGAAGCCGTAGAGCGGATAGGTCCGGCCGGCCTCGAGGAAGCGGTGCGCGATTCGCGGGATCAGGTAAACCATCGCGAGCGAGGCGACGAGCGAGGTGGACGAAAGAGCGAACGAGGTTGAAAGCGAGATCGGCAGGAGGTCGATCATGGCGACGAGCGGGGCCGGGACGGCCGCACTGACGCGCTCCGCAGAGAACGCCATCGCGCCCAGGAGGAGCGCGTCGATCAACGCTCCCGCGACAATGAGCGAAAAGAGAAGCTGCGCAATCGAAAAAACAGCGCGACGAAGCGGGTTCGCGGGGATTTCGTCGAACAGGCGAAAATTGGTCGTCGTCTCCTCGGCGGGCGAGCCGTGGTAGCTCTTGCCCTGGGGCACGCGCTGACCGCTGAGCAGCGCCGAGGCGTGCCCCAACTGGCCGAAATCCTCGATCGTCGCGCCGACGTCGAGCATGGCCGCTTCGCCGACATAGGCGTTCTTGCCGATCCGGATGCCGTCGAAGTGAAGGCGGTTGCGGAACGCGGAGCTGCCATTCGCCACGACGGTCCGGGCGACGACGGCGTCGTTGCCGACGCTGAACAGGTCCGCGGCGACGGGAAAAAGCGCCGTGCCGACGACCGCATTGCGGCCGATCCGGGCGCCGAGCGAGCGGAGGAAGACGTTGAACAGCGGCGTACCGGCGAACGCGTTGGCGGGGGCCGAGCGGACGATGAAGCGGGCGAGCCAGAAGCGGAAGTAAGGGAGGCTCCAGAGTGGGACGGCTCCCGGCCGGGGGCGGCCGAGGAGCAGCCATTTCGCCGCGGTCGCGAGGGCATTGTGGCCGAAGAACCAGGCCGAGACGACGGCGAGCGCGCGCCCATAGAGCGCGGGCGGCGAATGGACTGCGGCATAGGTCCATTGAAGGCCCGCCTGGGCGAGAAAGACGCCGAGCGCCCCGACGCCGAGATAGACCCCCGTCTGCGCCACGCCGCAAAGATAGTAGGCGGCGTGCGAGGGTCGATGCTCGGGCGCGGCCTCCCGCGGAGGCGGGGCGACGGGTTTGGCGCTGTCGATGGCGAGGGCGAGGCGGCGCACGCTGGGATTGGCGTAGACCTCGCGCATGGCAACCCTCGTTTCCGGCGATAGCTGGCGAACGCGCGCGCAGAAGCGCGCCATCAAGAGAGAATGGGCGCCGTATTCGTTGAAGAAGTCGCCGTCGACGGAGACCTCGGCGAGGCGGAGCATGTCTTCGAGCGCGCGGGCCAGAAGCCGCTCGGTCGGCGTCGTCGGCGGGGCGTGGGTCTCGATCAGGC
>NZ_JBKQOT010000597.1:0-4610 GCF_052145395.1 Roseiarcus sp. | reverse complement strand
ATCCGTGCACCAAAGTCGCGGCGCGTTGGGAGTTGGCTCAGCTCAGAAGTCCGCAACAAAGTAAACTATACCCAAAGGTGCGAGGGTGCACGCCACCAATACATACTCCACTATTGTAGTGCGGCTGTTGAAACATCCGGCTTCCACTTTAGCTTAGCCTACAAGAATGCTCATGCTATAGCGCGCCTCAAACATGCGACCGCATTCAACGAATGCGGGTGGCGTCGTGCAACGCCACCCGCACCCGCGCACGGTCTCTGGGCCCATTCAGGGGGCAGCCCCCAACTCGCAAAATTCAGGGTTTAACTGACATATTCCGGGATATTCCTGGGCGTGCGCGGTGCTGACTGCGAGCCCGGTCAGCAGGCTCATTGCGACAAACGCAAATCCAACCATCTTACGCAGTTTCGTCATCTTCCGTCTCCTTTGGGTTTCCAAGGGCGGCTCATCCGCCGAGCGCCATCAAACCTCGAAGGCCGTTTCATGTCCGGAGAGACCGCTGAAAAATGGCTGAAAGCTCTCTGAAAATTGGCTTAATCTCTCAGGCGCAGCTCCGGCGGTCCGCGAGCAGGTAGGCAAGGGAGGCGGATCGCGGGCTGCTAAACTGCTCGTGGGCTGTTGCGCGAGATCGGCGATCCGTGCGCGCGCGGCTTGCGTGGTTCTATCCGATGAAGAGGGGGCACTCGGATTTCTTCTGCTTTGGGTCGATTCGATAGGCAGCGCGTGGAAGATTTCGGCATATATAGTTGCGTCCGGCCGACCCCGATATCCACGACGGCCTCGGCCATGAGGCGGCCTGAGATCCCTGCGTTCAGACCCTGCGCCGATCAACGCCAGTCAGCGGCGCGCCACGGCCCACGGCGGATCCAATCGGCGAAAGAGAGAGCCTCGGCCCCGGAACTCTCGCGGTGATTGCCCGCCGACGAGCCCAGGGCAGGGCCCGAGGGGGCTCGGACCGGCGGGCTCCGCGCGAATCATCGCCGAAATCATGGCCTACGGCGCCGCTCATGGCATGCTCAAGATCCGACAGCTCAAGCGCCGAAGCCGCCACAGACGTCAAGAGAAATTAGTTTCAGATAAGTTCGCGTTGTCAATAGCTTGTGTCGGCGGCCTAGCCTCACGCCCGCTACCCGTTCCTGCCCTGCAGCGCGATGCGCCTCGTCAAGGTCAATCTCTCTCCTCGCGGCAGCTTGGTGGCTTCGACAGGGGCAACAGCCTATGAAGCCGCTCGATGCCGCCTTGCCCCAGCGCGTCGGCCAATGAGTAGCGGCTGAGAACGGCAAAGAAGGCGTCCAGCGCCAGATCCAGCGGCCCCGGCAGCCGGCAGGCGCCGTTGAGGCGACACTCTGTGCAGCCGACGAGGTCGATCTCCCCCTCGGTATGGCGGATCAACGCGCCAATGTTGATTTCCGAGGGCGGGCAGGCAAGTCGGATGCCGCCACTACGCCCCCGCCGTGACTGCACAAAGCCGGCGCGCGCAAGGTCGCTGACCACCTTCATGAGGTGATTCTGCGAGATATCGTAAGCCTTTGCGACCTCGGCGATCGAACACAGGCGGTCGTCGTGGGCGGCCAGGTAAAGGGCCACCCGGATGGCGTAATCGGAGAAGCGGGTCAGGCGCACAAGATTTCTCCCCAAAAAGTGTATTTCATTTGCATCTTATCGAAGACCAGGATATATAGCATCTCAGATGCATATTTAGGGAGGCCGAAAATGTCGATGTGCGATGCCCAACCCGAGACGGAGATTGACGAGGCCGCGCTCGCTGGCCTGATCCACGCCTTTTACGCCAGGGCGCGCGCCGACGAGGTGATCAGCGGACTGTTCAACGTGGCGATCACCGAGGCGGCATGGCCCAGGCATCTCGATCAAATGGTCGCCTTCTGGTCGTCGGTAATGACGGGTGCTCGGCGCTATCGGGGCAATCCGATGGCCGCCCATATGAAGCATCGCGAAGCGCTCGCGCCCGAGATGTTCGCGCGCTGGCTCACGCTCTGGGAGGGGACGGCCAGCGAGCGTCTACCGAAGGAGCAGGCCGACGCGATCATCGGCAAGGCGAAGCGGATCGCTGAGAGCCTGCAGTACGCGCTGGCCTTTCGCCCGTACCCGGTCCGCCGCGACCGACACGTCGCCTGATCCTCGTTCCAGAGAGGAGCCCTTCGACCGGATTAAAGTCTGGACCGCACAGCGGAAGATAGAGCAGCCTTGCGCCGGCGGCTTCGATGACGCGGCGTACGGCAGTGCCTTTCTGGCTTCCGAGATTGTCCATGATGACGATGTTGCCGGTCTTGAGCATAGGAACCAGAACCTGCTCGACGTAGGCCTTGAAGGCAGCGCTGTTGATGGCGCCGTCGAACCATCGGCGCGACGATGCTGCTCAGGCGCAACGTCGTAGTCTTCCAGTGTCCACGAGGAACGCCGACCCTGAGCCTCTGGCCTTTCGGCGCCCATTCCGTACGGTCCATGTTGGTTGAGGCCCAGGTTCTCGTCGATGAAAACGAGGCGATCGGGAACGACATCCAACTGCCCATCGAACCAAGGCCTTGCGGCGCGTCACGGCGTGCGGGCGATCCTGCTCGACCGCGTGCGCGTTTTTTTGCGCCCGATCTTGTTACGGCGAAAGAGGCGCAGAGCGCCACGTAGCTTGCCGAAACATCCCGCGCGGCGAGCGCCGTCCTGGCCTTGTGATGTCAAGCGTCTCATCGACCAGTGCGCCAATGGCGCCCGTATGGCGCTCAATCCTCATCGAGCGCCGGTCTCCCCCGACCTCCTTCGGTTTCGGCGGATCGCGCTCGATTCGCGCACCTCGAACCGGATCGCCGCCCGCCGGCACGACATGCCGGAAGATATCGCAGCCAGCACTCGCGTCCGAGGATCAAAGGGAAAGAGGCGCCACGCCCGCCGGCACGAAGCAGTCCTATTCTCCCGCCAGCCACAAATCTAAGCACGTCACCCGGGCGGGATGCCGGCCTGGCGTAGACCCTTGAGAAAGAACTCCATCATCCAATCGTAGCGAAACGGGTTATTGCCGCGCGTCCGCTTGAGCGTGCATCCCGGGTCGCGGCGCAGGAGCTCTTTCGCCTCGGTCCGCGCCTCCTCTTCGCGTCCCGAATGGGTTAACGCCGCGATCAGATAGCGACGAGCGGAATTATAATCCGGGGCCCGACCTAGAGCGCGCTCGGCGGCGCCGATTGCTGCGTCGAACTGGAGCGTGAAGAAACAAACGGCCGCACGGAGGTTGAGGCGGTTCATCCCCTCGAGCGACAGGGGATCCAGCTGTTCGCTGATCTCTGCGCGGGTAAGCGCCGTCTCGAAGTCGCCGTTCCAAACCGACACCCACGCGCCGCGAATATAGGCCTCGGCGCAGTTGGGGTTGGCGGCGATCGCCTGTTCGAGCAGAGCCGCTCCCTCGGCATGCACGCCGCCGAGAAGCGTGAGCACATATCCGCAGCGGGCCAGAACCAACGGATCGGTCGAATCCGACGCGAGCGCCTCTCGAGCAAGGCTGACGGCCCGAGCTCTCGCCGCGTCGACGTCCGGCTCCCAACCGGCGAAGACGCCCAGCTCCCAAAGGCGGGCCAGCAGGCTGCGCGCTTGCCCGAATTCCGGATCGCGCGCCAGGGCGTCCTCGAGGAGGCGCTTTGCCGATTTGTATCCTGCCTGCGTTCGGTCGTAGAACCCGGGCATGGCCCGCAGATAAAGGTCGTAGGCGGTGAGATCGGCCGTCGGCTTGCGCGTCGCCCGCTCGATCTCGGCGCGGAGAATGTGAGGTTCGAGCGCTCCGACCACAGCGGCCGTGATCCGGTCCTGCAGCTCGAACACGTCCGCCATGACTCCATCGAAACGGTCTGCCCAAACGTGGCTCCTCGTTTCTGCCTCCACCAATTGGCCGGTCACCCGAAGTTGTCCGCCCGCGTGCCGCACGCTTCCCTCAAGAACGTAGCGGACACCAAGCTTCCGCCCGACCTCGCGCACGTCGACGCTCTGGCCCTTGAAGGTGAAAGCGGAGTTGCGCGCGATCACGAACAACGAGCGGAAACGCGAGAGCGCCGTCGTGATCTCCTCGACGATCCCATCCGCGAACCAATCGGTCTTCGGGTCTTCGGGGATGCTCTGGAATGGCAGCACAACGAGCGAGGGCCGGGCGGACTCCGTCGCCGGCGCGGCGGGCTCGGGGTGCGGCGAAACGGCCGCTTCGACCGCGACGTCGAAGCAGTAGCCGCGCTTCATGACCGTCCGGATGATTCGGCCCTCGGGGTCCCCGATCGCGCGCCGAACCTCGCGCACGCATTGGGTGATGCTGTCCTCGGTGACTGTCACATTGGGCCAGACAGCGTCGAAAAGCTCGTCGCGCGACAACACCCGCCGCACATTGCGCGCCAAAGCCAGGAGAAGGTCGAGGGATTTCGGTCGCAAGGCGCCAGCGCTGTCGCGCAGGGAGCCGCGACTGATGTCCAGCGTCACGTTTCCGAACCGCAGCGTCTCCGGAACGTGTCAACGACAATGAGACGCCTGGGTTGGTAATTTAGGCTTGGATTTCAGGCTTGATTTGGGGCGGATTGATCCAGACGGCGGTTGGCTTGTCGGGGGGCGAGGGGATGTTTTTCACG
>NZ_JBKQOT010000596.1:0-7142 GCF_052145395.1 Roseiarcus sp. | reverse complement strand
GCGGAAGAGGCGGCTGAAGCTGTCGTGGCTCGGCGCGCCATGCGGCAGATCGACGATCTGGGACAGCTCGGCTTCGTTCGCGACGGCGAAATCGGCAATGTCGACGCAAGTCTTGGCGCCGCACAATATCGCCGCAAGCGCAACAAACAGCATCGCCGCCAAATCATGCCGAGCGTTGAGGATCGCGAACCTCGCGAAAAACGGTGATCAGCGATTGCACCACAGGCTCCCTTCGAATCAGGAAGCCTCTTCAGAATCAACTTCTTCTTCGAACGCAACAGCCTCTACTCATACGCGATTCCCCTGGGGCGCGGGGGGGCGCGCCAGTAAGAGGCGAGCGGCAGCGCTATCGCGAAGGACGCGCCGGCGACCCGTTGCGCCATGAGCGGTCCTTCGGGCCGCTCAACGCTCGCGCTTCATCGCTGACGCTCGTTTGGAGGGCTTCAGCCGAGTCTTGGTGTTAGCGTTTGGTTAACCGCGACGGGTTACGCAAGGTCACGACGGACGGCGGCGCCATGGCGGTTTTGAACCTCTTAGAAGCGGCTGAACAGGCCGCGACCAGCAAAATCGACGTCTGGCGCGCCATCCAGGAGGGCGCGCTTCCAGCGCAGAAAACGAGCGATGGCGGCTACGCTATCGATCAGACCGACCTCTTCCGTGTCTTCGAAAGAAAACAGCCGGAACCCACGCCTCCGGAGCCGGCGCCCGCGCCTGACGAAGCCCCCGTTCCGAAAACCGACGAAGCGCCCGAACCGGCCGCACCCAACGATGTCTCCGTCGCCTTCGCCGCCCTTCAGGCCGAACTGAAAAGCCTCCTCGGCTCGCGTGGCGAGGCGGCCCCGACCGGCGAAGAAAAGCGGCGCGACGAACCCAAAGAGTGCTCCGACGCTGAACAGACCAACCGCCTGACCCCTGACCTCGCCGAAGAGAATGCGAAGGCCGGAGGGGTCATCGCCGAAGGCGCAGCGCAAGCGGACAAACTCGCCACGCTAGCCCAACCCCGGCGGACGTGGTGGCGCCGACTGGTGAGTTGAAAAGACGAAAGGCGCCGGAAGCCTCCGCCTACCGTCCGTGCCGGATCGATCACGCTTTTCGCCGCTTTGTCGGATCATCGCACGCACGTTGCGCGACGCGCCGCAGTTCGGGCTATGGTCGATAGCGACGGTCGTCGTGCTTTCGACGCCGGACGAGGTTGTCGCGAAACACAGGCCCTCGTTACAAAGTTGCCTCCGCCAGCCGCTCGCGCAAGGGCGGGACGGCGAAATCGATGAAGGCGCGCAGCTTCAGCGGCAGCCGATTTTGCGCGTCGTAGACGAGGTGCACCGGAGGCGGGGGAGGCTCGAACGCGTCGAGCACGATCGCCATGCGCCCGCTGCGCACGAAATCGACGACCTGATACGACAGCGCGCGGACGAGCCCGGCGCCGGAGAGCCCGGCCACGATCGCCGCGTCGATCGAGTTGACGCTCAAGCGGGCGCGAAACGTGACGGTCGTTTCGTCATCGCCGGACCCAAAGCTCCAGGAGGTGGGCGAGGACACGCTCTCCAGCGAAATCACGCTGTGCCGGGAGAGGTCCTCGGGCGTCCTGGGGACGCCGTTGGCAGCGAGATATTCGGGGCTGGCGCAGACTACGCGCCGGACCGACCCCAGCCGCGTCGCGATCAGGCTGCTGTCGGGTAGGGGGCCGATGCGGATCGCCACGTCGATCTGATCGTCCAGGAAATGAGCGACCCGATCCGTCAGCGCGAGCCCGACCGCGACGTCCGGGTAGGCGGCGAGGAAGCGCGTCACCACCGGCAGCACGTGCAACCGGCCGAACATTGTGGGGGCGGTGACGACGAGGTCGCCCTTGGGCTCCGTGTATTCGCCGACGGCGGCCCGTTCCGCTTCGGTCAGCTGCTCCAGGATCGCCTTGGCCGCCGTGACGTAGGAACGGCCCGCCGGCGTCAGCTCGAGCCCCCGGACGGATCGGATCAGCAGGCTGGCGTTCAGATGTTTCTCCAGCTCGGCGACTCTTCGGCTGACCGTCGCCAGCGGAAGGCCGAGTTTCCGGCTCGCCTTCGACAGGCTGCCGCTCTCCGCGGCCGAGAGCAGCACGGACATGGCGTCGAGGCGGTCCAAGAGCCTTCCGAAACTTGAGAGGTCGGTTCCCGATCCTACGGTCTGCCAGCCGATTTCGGAAGGGGTAACATGCGCCGATGTGAACACCACGTTCGCCGCCGAAATCATTCGGCGCCAAAATGGCGACAGGAGGTCTGATGACTGACCGGTTCCTGCAAACCCTCGAGACGCCCGGCATCCGCGCCGCCCGCGAAGCCAACGGCGGCGGCGGCCGGCTGGACACGATGGAGGCCGACCGCTCGCCCGAGCGGTTCTCCGCGAACGAGATCGCGTTCATCGCGGAGCGCGACAGCTTCTATCTGGCGACCGTGTCACAGACCGGCTGGCCATACATCCAGCACCGCGGCGGCCCGCCGGGCTTCCTGCGCGTGCTCGACGACCAGACGCTCGGCTTTGCCGACTTCCGGGGCAACCGGCAATATCTCACGCTCGGCGCCGTGGCCGACGACGATCGGGTCGCGCTGTTCCTGATGGACTACCCGCGCCGACGACGCCTGAAAATTCTGGCGCGCATGGCGGCGCACGGCCTCAAGGCCGAACCCGACCTTGCCGCTCGGCTCGCCACGCCGGGATACCGGGCCCTGGCCGAGCGCGGCTTCACCCTGACGCTGCACGCCTTCGACTGGAACTGCTCGCAGCACATCACGCCGCGCTTCACGGCGGCCGAGATCGAAACGGCCATCGCGCCGCTGCGCGATCGTTTGCGAGAGCTCGAGGCCGAGAACGCGCGCCTGCGTGGAAAACAGGAGTTCTCATCATGAAGCGCATGCTCGCGTCCGCGCTCGTTGTGTCCGCGGCTGCTCTCGCGTTCGCCGCCGGCGCGGCCAAGGCGCAACCGGTTGCCTCCGACTCGTCGACGACGACGTATCGGTTCGTCACGGTCGACGGGCTAAAAATCTTCTATCGGGAGGCGGGGCCGAAAAATGCGCCGACGATCCTGATGCTGCACGGCTATCCGTCGTCGTCGCGGATGTTTGCGACGCTGATCCCGCTGCTCGCCGACCGCTATCATCTCGTCGCGCCGGACTATCCGGGCTTCGGCGAGAGCGACGCGCCGCCGCCGTCCGAATTTGCCTACACCTTCGACCATCTCGCGAAAGTGGTCGACGATTTCACCAACGTCGTCGGACTCCGCGAGTACGTCCTTTGCCAGCAGGATTACGGCGGGCCGATCGGCATGCGGCTCGCCGTCGCCCATTCCGATCGCGTGCGCGCGATCATCGTGCAGAACGCGGTCGCGCACGTGGAGGGGCTCGGACCGGCCTGGGACATCCGCAAGGCGTTCTGGAAGGACCGCGCGGCTTATGAGGACAAGGTCATCCCCGGCTTCACGTCGCTGGAAGGCGCCAAGATACGTCATCTCGGCTCGTCGCCGCATCCCGAGCGCTACGACCCGGAGACCTGGGAGCGGGAGGCCGCGCTGTTGTCGAGGCCGGGCCAGCCGCAGATCCAGTCCGATCTTTTCTTCGACTATCAGACCAACGTCGCCGCCTATCCGTCCTGGCAGGCGTGGCTCAAGGATCGCCGGCCGCCGCTGCTTGTTCTCTGGGGCAAGTACGATCCGTCTTTCGCCTTGGCCGGAGCGGAGGCCTATCGGCGCGACGTGCCGGACGCGGAAGTCCATATCCTCGACGCTGGTCACTTCGCGCTCGACGAGAAGGTGGACGAGGCGGCGGCGCTGATCCGGGAGTTTTTGGCGAAGCGGAAGATATAGCCCGAGCCGCGGCCATCGGGCGCGGGAATTTGAATCGATTCTAATCTGGTCCCGCCGTTCTTGTCCGGCGTCCGGCCGCTTGTTATCGATCCTTCACGGCTGCACACCTTGACCCTGTGAGCCGCCACGGCCGCAGAGCGGGCTGCTCCCGGCTGCAAGGCGGATTGGCTATGGGCTCTGGTCGACGCCGCCATGGAGCCTCGCATGTCTCTCGCCCGCCCGCTGTCGATCTTCGCCCTCGCTCTCGCTGCGTCGTTCGGCATGGTTCAAGCGGCGTTCGCCGACGAACCGGTCAAATTGACGCTGACGCTGAAGGACCACAAGTTCTCACCGGCCGAGCCGACCGCGCCGGCGGGCAAGCCGATCGTGATCGAACTCGCCAATCAGGATGGGACGCCGGCGGAATTCGAGAGCAAGGCGCTGCGGTTCGAGAAGGTCGTCACGGCAGGCAAGACGATCACGGTGAACGTGCATCCGCTGAAGGCCGGGCGCTACCGCTTCTACGACGACTACCATGAGGCGACGACCGAAGGCTTTCTGGTCATCCAGTGACGGCTGAGGCTTTGCCATGCTCGGCGCCCTGATCATCGTCTTTCGCGAAATCATCGAGGCGGGCCTCATCGTCGGCATCGTGCTTGCGGTGACGAAGGGGGTGCGCGGCAGCCGGCTCGTCATCGGCCTAGGGGTCGCGGCGGGCGTCGTCGGCGCCTGCCTCGTCGCCGCTTTCGCCGGGGCGCTGGCGGAAGCGATGGCGGGGATCGGGCAGGAGATTTTCAACGCCTCGATCCTGCTCATTGCGGTCGTCATGCTGATCTGGCACAACGTCTGGATGGCGAGCCACGGCCGCGAGCTCGCGATGGAAGTGAAGGCGGTCGGCGAGGCGGTGCGCGCGGGCGGCCGTTCGATCGCCGCGCTCGGAATCGTCTGCGCGGTCGCGGTGATGCGCGAGGGCTCGGAGATCGCCCTCTTCATGTACGGTCTCGCCGCCTCGGCGGGCTCCACGACGGCCGACCTGATGATCGGCTCTGCTCTCGGGCTCGTGGCGGGCGTCGCAGTGACGGCGCTGACCTATTTCGGGCTCGTCACGATCCCGCAGCGGAAACTCTTCGCCGTCACGACGGCGCTGATCAGCCTGCTCGCGGCGGGTCTCGCGGCGCAGGCGGTTCTCTTCTTGCAGCAGGCCGGCGTGATCACGGTCCTCGGCGACACGGCCTGGGACATCTCGTCCATTCTCTCCGACACGAGTCTCTTCGGGCGCGTCCTGCACACGCTGATCGGCTACTCGGACCAGCCGTCGGTCTTGCAGGTCGTGGTTTACCTCGGGGTGCTGGCGATCATCGTCGCGCTGACCAAGACGGTCGGGGCGCGGCGCGCGCCGAGGCCCAAAGCCGTCGGCGCCGCGCCGGCGGAGTGAACCCCACTAACAATTGTTCACAAAAAAGGCGCCGGATGACCGCAAGGAGTCCAAGACCCCGACCTATAAGGCGTGAATGTGGCGCGAGGTCGGGCGGCCCACCCGCGCAGAGCGGAGGACGACCATGACGTCCACTTTTCACGTGTATTTCGGACCCGATGCGTTCGAAGCGCCAATCGAGGTCCGCCGCATCCGAACGAGCGACTGCTTCGCCGCGTTGCGGGAAGGCCTTGACGATTTCCTCGCGACGCCGACGCATCCGGCGTTCATTGGCATCTTCTACGCGCTCGCAGGCGTTGCGCTTGCCGCATTGTCGTCCTTCGGGAGCGCGCTGCATCTTGTCTTCCCGCTCGTGGCCGGCTTTGCGCTGGTTGGCCCGTTCTTCGCTGTCGGGCTCTACGAATTGAGCCGCCGGCGCGAAAGAGGCCGCGCGGCGTCGTGGCGGGACGCCTTCGCCGTGTTCCGCTCGCCCGCGCTGCCCTCCGTGATTGCGCTCGGCTTGCTTCTCCTCGCCGTCTTTGCGCTCTGGCTCGGAGTGGCGCAATTCCTCTACTTTTGGCTCTACGGGCCAAAGGCGCCCTCCGCCGCGATCCCGTTTCTGAACGACGTTCTCACCACCAGCCGGGGATGGACGCTGATCGTTCTCGGCTGCCTCATCGGATTCGGCTTCGCCGCCCTCTCGCTCTGCGTCAGCGTCATCTCGTTCCCGCTAATGCTCGACCGGGATGTCGGCTTGACGCCGGCGGTGATCGCGTCCGTGCGTCTGGCGCGGCAGAATCCCGGGCCCGTCGCGCTGTGGGGCGCCATCGTCGCGGCGGCGGTCGTCGTCGGCTCGGCGCCGCTGTTCATCGGCCTCGCCGTCGTCATGCCGGTCCTCGGCCATGCGACCTGGCGCTTCTACCGTCGCGCGGTTCAGCGCGACGCGGCGCACGAGGTCCCGATCGAGGACCCCACCGGCGAAGCGATCGTGGAGACGCCGTTGCTGAAGGAACTGTGGACCTTCCTCGACGTGCTCGACTTCTTCCGCAGAGGCCGGGTCTGAAACCGTCGCTCGCCGGCGTCGGGACGCGCGACGCCGCGGCCCGGGCTAACGGAGAGCGCGCGCCGCAGGCGCTGCGCCGGCCGAATTGCGATCGGCGGCGAATCTGCGGCTTTCATCGCCGACATGCCTTTTCGATCGTTTGCGGCGCCATGTCCATCGCGTCCTAACGGGCTGCCGCCACATGCCTCAAGGAGTGACGCCGCAGGCGGCGCGCCTCGACGAGCCTGCCCCGAGCATGGGGCGGGAACGCTCCAGCGCGCACCGCCGCAGCGGACGGGGCGCGCTGGGCAGCGGGCAAGTCGGTCAGGGATCGCAGACGCTCGTTAACCTTCCATAACTGCCATAAGAGTCTCGAACAACGTGGCATCGATCGGTCCCGTAGGCCAAGCCGCTATTGGCCGCGCTGATGAAGGGAGCGAACGGGTTCATGTCGCCGGAAACGTTCCCGTACCCTTCAACTGTCACAGGCGCCTGACCCGCAGGCGCGCTCATGGTGGTCTCCTGGGCTGCGGCTGGAGTAGCGGATACGACAGCGCAAACCGTGGCCGCCGACAGGAATGTCAAGACTAAGCGTTTCATTTGGATATCTCCGATGCTTGCGACAGGCTGCCGCCCTTGCGTTGATTCCTGGATCGCTCTGCACATAAGAGGCGAGCCAAGACCAATACTCGGCTTTGCGTTCTGTCGCTCAGTTAATTGGATAAAGGCCCCGCCGATTCAATGCGTTCTTCTGGCATACCAGAAACATACTTCTGGATGAGGGGGACACGACTATCGTATCCAGTTGCCGACTGCCGAGGTTGCGGATGCTGGGCGAACCCGGCAGTCGTGGAGCGGAAGGGCAGGAAGCC
>NZ_JBKQOT010000595.1:0-2729 GCF_052145395.1 Roseiarcus sp. | reverse complement strand
TTGATCGTCGTGCTGCTCGACGACATCCTCAGGCTGCTCGACGGCGACCTCAGGGGCGAGGTTCGAGCCTACATGGAGAAGCGCCTCGGCGTGCGTGTGCTGACGGGCAAGCCTCTCGCGGACGTCTCCGCCGACGCGTTCGGCGTGAAGGGCGTCGTCGGCGAAGAAACGCTGCGGGCGGACCTCCTGCTCAACGCCGTCGGCCGAAAGCCGGTGACCGACGGACTCGAACTCGAGAACGCGGGCCTGACGACCAACGCGCGCGGCTTCATCGAGACAGACGACTACTGCCGGACCAAGGCCGCGACGATCTTCGCCATCGGCGACGTCACGGGCAAGGCGCAACTCGCCCATTTCGCCACCGCGCAAGGCCTCATCGCCGCGGAGAATGCGCTGGGGAGCAAAACGCGCCGGCATTCGACGCTCGTCCCCAACGTGATCTTCACCACGCCCGAGGTGGCGACCGTCGGCTTAAGCGAGGCCGCCGCCGCGGCCGCCTCACGCGCGGTCAGGATGGGCAAGTTCCGGTTCTCGGCCCTCGGTAAGGGCCTCGCCGCAGGCGAGACGACTGGCTTCGTCAAATGGATCGCCGACGCCGAGACCGAGCAACTCGTCGGCGCGGCGGCGGTCGGGCCGCACGCCACCGAGCTGATCGCGGCGGCGACGACCGCGATCCGCGCCGAGTTTACCGCCCACGAGCTCGGCGCGACGCTCCACGCGCATCCGACCTTATCCGAAGCCTGGAGGGAGGCCGCCCCTGCGCTGCGCGGCGAATGCGTCCACGCGCCGCCGCGGCGCCGGTAGAGGGAGAGAATCAAGATGGGATCGGGCGGCAAGCCCTCATTCGGCGCTTCGCGCCACCTTCCCCCTGCGGAAGGGGTCGCTCTCTCCCCCGGGGAGAGGCAAAAGGCCGAAGGCCGAAGGGTGAGGATTAGCCGATGCAACACTGTTGCATTTCGCTCCAACCAGATCTTCCCGAGGGGAAACGCCAATGATCGACACAGAACGACTGGAGCATAAACTCGACGACTTCGATCCGGGTCGTCGCCGCGAGGCGCTCGATGCCCTGTGGCGGAACGTCGAGAGCGGAAGAGAGACTGTTCCGGAGCCCGGCGGCGAGGTCAACCTCCACGCCCACACCTTTTTCTCTTACAACGCCTATGGGTATTCGCCGTCGGGTTTCGCATGGCTCGCGCGCAAGGGCGGGCTCGCCGCCGCGGGCATCGTCGATTTCGACGTCCTCGACGCGGTCGAAGAGTTTCTTGAGGCCGGGCGGCTGATTGGTCTCAGGACCTGCGCAAGCCTGGAGTCGCGGGTGTTCGTTCCGGAATTCTCGAGGTTCGTGATCAACTCTCCGGGCGAGCCGGGCGTGGCCTACCACATGGGCGTCGGCTTTCCGCGGGCCCTGTCGCATCCTTTCCTGACGGAGATGCGCTCGGCCGCGGAGAAACGGACGCGCGACATGATGTCCCGGGTCAACGTCTATCTCGACCCGGTCGCGCTCGACTTCAATCGCGACGTTGCGCCGCTGACGCCGAGAGGCAACGCGACCGAGCGTCACCTGTGCGCGGCCTACGAGCGCAAGGCCGAGGAGGTCCTCCCCGACCCCGCGCGCCGCGCGGCCTTTTGGCGCGAGCGGCTCGGCGATGCGCCCGCGACGAGCACGGAGCTGCAAGGATTGATCCGCTCGAAGACGATGAAGAAGGGAGGCGTCGGCTATGTCGCGCCCGACAGTGGATCGTTCCCCGAGATGGCGAAGATGAACCGCTTCGTGATCGAAGCGGGCGCCATTCCGACGGTGGCATGGCTCGACGGCTCGAGCGACGGCGAACGGCGCATGGAGGAGTTCGTTGACGTCGCCATGGCGTCGGGCGCCGCGGCGCTGAACGTCATCCCCGACCGCAACTATGGACCGAAGCTCGGCGCGGACAAGGTGAAGGCCCTGTACGATGTCGTCGCGCTCGCCGAGCGGCGCGGCTTTCCCGTCATCGCCGGGACGGAGATGAACTCCCCCGGGCAGAAGTTCGTCGATACCTTCGATGCGGACGAGCTCAAGCCGCTGGCGCCGATCTTTCTCCGCGGCGCCTTCATCGTCTACGCTCACACCGCCTTGCAACGAGAGTGTGGGCTCGGCTACCTCAGCCCGTGGGCCGAAAAGAGTTTCTCGTCGCTCGACGCGAAGAACCGGTTCTTCGAGGCGGCCGGACGCGCGTTGCGGCCCGACGCCGAGAACAAGCTGAGCGGCGTCGACGCTGGCGTTTCGCCGGCGCGGTTGCTCGAAAGACTACAGTGAGGAGCTCGACATGACCGGGATCCCGCATACCGAACGCGCCATCCAGCTGATTGGTCCGGACCAGATGATGCTCAATCTCGCCAAGCCCGTTCCCGAGCCCGGGCCCGGCCAGCTGCTCGCCAAGGTCGAGGCGGTCGGCCTGTGCTTCTCCGACCTCAAGCTCCTCAAGCAGTTCTCCGGACACGCGCGAAAATCGGAGGTCGCGGCCGGGATCGACCCGCAGGCGCTCCTGGACATGCCCAACTACGTTCCCGGCGATCGGCCGACCGTGCCCGGCCACGAGGCGGTGGTTCGCATCGCGAAGGTCGGCCCGGGCGTCGAGCGCTACAAAACCGGCGAACGGTTCGTGGTGGAGACGGACTACCGGTGGCTGCCGACGGACAAGTCCAACGCCGCCTTCGGCTATAATTTCGAGGGCGGGTTGCAGGAATATGTG
>NZ_JBKQOT010000594.1:0-8360 GCF_052145395.1 Roseiarcus sp. | reverse complement strand
AGTGCGCTCTTCACATAAAGCCGGGTCGGCGTCATCAGCGCTTCGCCCAATTTGGCGTTCTTCGCGAAAGGCGCGGGCGCGTCCCAGGCAAACCCGCTTTTCTCCACCAGCTTGCGCACCAGGGAATAGCCATTAGAATGCACACCCGACGAGGCCACGCCGATCAGCACGTCGCCGGAATTCATCTCACTGCTTCTGGGCAGCACCAATCCGCGTTCCACCGCGCCCACCGAAAAGCCGGCAAGGTCGAAATCGCCCTTGGCGTAAAGGCCCGGCATTTCCGCCGTCTCGCCGCCGACGAGCGCGCAGCCGGACTCCGCACAAGCCCCGGCGATCCCTTTGACGACGGCCGCGGCGACCGCCTCATCGAGCCTGCCGGCGGCGAAATAGTCGAGAAACAGCAGCGGCTCGGCGCCCTGGACGACGATGTCGTTGACGCACATCGCCACAAGGTCGATTCCGATCGTGTTGTAGATCCTGCTCTCGGTGGCGATCTTCACCTTGGTGCCGACGCCGTCGTTGGCCGCCACGAGGATGGGGTCGACGAATCCCGCCGCCTTGAGATCGAACAGGCCGCCGAACCCGCCGAGCTCCGCATCCGCCCCCGGCCGTCGGGTGGCGCGCGCGAGCGGCTTGATCCGATCCACGAGGCGGGCGCCGGCGTCGATGTCGACCCCAGAGTCCGCGTAGGTGAGAGGTTTTCGGCTGTCGGACATCGCGGCTCCAGGAACAGGGCTCCCGGGACGGGGTAATCGCTCGGCTGTTTTGGCGCAAGCGGAACGGAACGCCCGGTTTCCCAAGCTGCGCCTTGTCATGTTAGCGTCCGACGCCCTCTGGCGTGCAGCAACGGGGCGGTTCAGGCGGAGGATCGGGGAAGCAGGCGCAATGTCCGATGGCGCACGTCTTCGCATCGCGGCGGCGGCCGACGGCGCCGGGCACGGCGGAGATTCATGAATTTCTCTCAGCTCACCAACAATATTCCGAATCTCATCACCCTGGCGCGGATGCTGATGACGCCGGTCGCTGTCCTGATGATCGTATCCGAGCGGTATCTTCCGGCCTTCCTGATTTTTCTGCTCGCGGGCGTGTCGGACGCCGTCGACGGCTTCATCGCGAGGAACTTCAATCTGCGTACGGAGCTCGGCGCCTATCTCGATCCGCTCGCGGACAAGGCGCTCTTGAACTCGATCTACGTTTCCCTGGCGATCTACGCCGCGCTGCCGGCCTGGGTCGCCATCGCCGTCGTCTCGCGCGACGTGATGATCGTCGTTGCCGTCATGGTGTCCTGGCTGCTCGACAAGCCTGTGGAAATCCGGCCGGTCTGGGAGTCCAAGCTCAACACGGCGGCCCAGATCGGGCTTGCCGGTTTCGCGCTGGGCACGCGCGCCTACGGCGTCGATCCCCATCCGGCGCAGACCTACCTGGAATGGACCGTCGCGGCCACCACGGTCGCCTCGGGCGGCGTCTATGTCGCTCATTGGCTCGATCACATGACGCGCCAGGACAACCGGCGATGACCCAAAGCGTCGGCGCCTTCACCCTTCTGGTCCCGAGCTACGACGCCGGGCTCGCGTTTTTTCGCGACGCGCTCGCCTTCACCGTCGTCGAGGACACGCCCCTCGACCGCGGCAAACGGTGGGTCGTGGTCGCGCCGGCCGGAGGCGCGGGCGCGACGATCGTCCTCGCCGTTCCGGGCGACGATCGGCAACGCGCGCGTCGGCGACCAGACCGGGGGCCGGGTCGGCGCCTTCCTTTTCACCAGCGACTTCGAGAGAGACTATCAGGCTCTGACGGAGCGGGGCGTCCGGTTTCTGGAAGCGCCGCGCCGCGAGCGCTATGGAACCGTCGCCGTTTTCGCGGATCCTTGGGGGGGCAAGTGGGACCTCATTCAGCCGACCGGCGCGGACAGCGCCCCTTCATGAGCGCGAACTCATGAGCGTCGAGCGTCAAATCCTGTTCTGGGGCCTCCTCCTCGGCGTTCTCGGCTTTCTCCTGCATCTGCTCGGCTCGATTGTGGCGCCCTTCGCCGCCGGGATCGCGCTCGGCTATCTCCTCGACCCGCTGGTCGGCAAAATGGAGAAGCTGGGCCTCAATCGCCTCGGCGCCGCGCTGATCATTCTCGTGGTCTTTGCCGCGACTTTCTCGCTCGCCCTCATCGTGGTCGCGCCGATCCTGGGCAACCAGCTCGTCGCCTTCGCCCAGAAGTTTCCCGGCTATATCGTGAAGCTGCAGGCGCTGGCGCTCGACGAGGGCGCGGCGCTCGCGGACAAGTACCTCGGCGGCTGGATCAACACGCTGGGCCTGGGTGAGCAGTTCTCGTCGGGCCAGATCCAGAAGACGATCGGCGATTTCGTCGCCCAGGGCGCGCAATGGCTGGTCAATGCTCTGCGCGGGCTCGTGTCCGGCGGCGCCGCGGTCTTCAGCTTCTTCTCGCTGATGATCATCACGCCGGTGGTCGCCTTCTACATCCTGATCGACTGGGACCGGATGATCGCCGAGATCGACGGCTGGCTGCCGCTCGACCATCGCGACAGCTTGCGCAAGATCGCGCGCGAGATCGATCGCGCGCTGGCCGGCTTCATCCGCGGCCAGTCGCTGGTCTGCCTGTTTGACGGCCTGTGGTACGCGATCGGCCTGACGCTGATCGGGCTCGACTTCGGCTTCCTGATCGGCGCCATCGCGGGCGTTCTGGGTTTCATCCCCTTTGTCGGCTCGCTGACCGCGCTCGTCCTGTCGATCGCGGTCTCGCTGGTTCAGGGCTGGCCGAGCCTGAAGCTGTTTTTCTTGGCGCTTGCGGTGGTGGTCGCCGGCCAGTTTCTCGAAGCCTATGTCGTCTCGCCGAAACTGGTCGGCGGATCGGTCGGCCTTCATCCGGTCTGGCTGATGTTCGCGCTGCTCGCGTTCGGCCAGCTGTTCGGCTTCGTCGGCCTCGTCATCGCCGTGCCCGCGGCGGCGGCGATCGGGGTCATCGTGCGGCACCTCATCGGGCTTTATCTCGCCAGCCCCTTCTACCTCGGCCGCGCGGCCAAAGAGGGAAAATGATCGCGCCGCCGCGCCAGCTGACGCTCGACTGGCCGCATCAGCCGAGCTTCGCGCCTGAGGATTTCTTGCCGGCCCCCTCGAACCGAGAGGCGTTCGACGCGATCGCCCGCTGGCCGGACTGGACCAGCCGCATGCTGCTGCTCGTCGGGCCGGAGGGATCGGGGAAGAGCCATCTCGCGGCGCTCTGGGCCAGGAAAGCCGCGGCCATCACGGTCCCGGCGGACAGATTGGGCGAGGCGGAGATCAAGGCGTGCGCCGAAAGCCCGGCCGTTCTGATCGAGGACGCCGACAGGGTTGGCGAAGGCGAGGCGCTCCTTTTCCATATCGTCAACGCCGCCGTGCAAAACCAGAGCTCAGCGCTCATCACCGCGCGCGCGGCGCCGGACGGCTGGGGCCTGCAAACCCCGGACGTTTTGTCGCGCCTGCGCCTCGCGCCGCTCGTTCGCCTCGGCGCCCCGGACGTCGAGCTGACCGAAGCGGTCCTGCTCAAACTTTTCAGCGACCGTCAGTTGCAGGTCGAGCCGCGGGTCGTGGCCTTCATCGCCCCGCGCATCGAGCGGTCGCTTGCCGCAGCGCGCGAGATCGTCGCCGCGCTCGACCGCGAGGCCCTGTCGCGCGGCCGGCGAGTGACGCGCGCGATGGCCGCGGAGTTTTTGCGAGAAGCGCCGCCGGGGGAGGAAGCGTCGTAGAGGTCAAAATCAAGCGCTTGTCGCCCCGGCTGGACGACGGCAGCGTGCAAGGCGCGGCCATTCGTTGGGCGGCGTCGGTATGGCCGGCCATGGCCAGAGGTTGAGTCCTGCTGACCGGCGCCAACACATCACGCTACCGACTGCTGAGCAGGCGCTCCAGTTCGCGTCGCAGGTTTTCCGCGTCGACCGGCTTGTGCAGGACGATGAAGCCGCTGGCGTCCATTTCCGCGATGCGCTCGACGGCGGTGTCCCCGGTCAGCACGATGGTGGGGATTGGCCTCCCGGCTCGACGCTCGATTTCCTTTGACGTCGCGACGCCTGTAAGGGGTCCGCCGAGCCGCTGATCGGCGATGATCGCGTCAAAACGCCAGCGCTCCGCCCCCGCGAGATCCAAGGCCTCCTCGCCGGTCGCGGCGGACATGTGCGCGCAGCCCCAGTCGCCCAGCAGAGCGGCGATGCTGAAGCGTACGATCGAATTGTCCTCGATAAGCAGGACCCGGCCGTGGAAGCCAGCGGACGCCGGTTCGGGCGCCGCAGTCGGAACGCCTTCGCGATCCAATGGCAACAGAAGCGAGAAGCGCGATCCCTGCCCGACTCGCGAGGCCATCTGCACCTCGGCGCCCAACAAACCCGCGATACGGGAAACGATGGCGAGGCCCAGGCCGAGTCCCTCTTCGGGGACGCGGCCGGGGTTATGAACCTGGTAGAATTCCTCGAAGATTTTCCGCCGATGGTTGGCCGGGACGCCAACGCCGGTATCGACGACGTCGATGCGCACGCGCTCCCCGCGAATCCTTGCCCCGATGAGGACTCCGCCCATGGCAGTGTATTTCAGCGCGTTCTCGATAAGATTGCGCATCGCCCGCTGCAGCAGCGCGGGATCGCTGCTAGCCCATACGGCGCGCGGCTTCGCAAGCAGCCTCAGGCTCTTTTTCGACGCCCTCTCGCGATATTCCTCGCTCATCTGCTCGATCAGCAGCCCCACATCGACAGGTTGCATCTCGGGCGCCACCACGCCCGCGTCGAGACGGGAAATGTCGAGAATGCCCGCAAGCAGAACGTTCAGCCCGTGTACCGCCGACTCCATTGCGCCGATGATTTCGACGAGTTTTGGATCGCTGGCGATTTTGCGCTTGAGCAGGCCAGACAGCAGAATCAACGACTGCACCGGCTGGCGAAGGTCGTGGCTGGCCGCCGCCAGAAATTTGGACTTGGCCTCGCTGGCGCGTTCGGCCTCGGCTTTGGCGGCCGCGAGGCTATTCGCGGATTCGACCTGCGCGGTGATGTCGCGGAAAGTGGCGGCTGCGTAGGGCCCGAACGGAACGATCAAATTGAGGAAATGGGCCTTGATGCCGTCGGCGTCATAATCGAGGACGTATTCCTGGGCTCGTCCGCTTTCGATGATCCGGCCGTACTGTGCAATGAGCCCGCCGGCAAGCTTCGCGCCGGGGATCGTTTGACTGATCGGCTGGCCGAGCATTTGCTCGGGCGTGCTGAGGCAAAATTCCGCGGCCTTCGGATTGACGTAGACGACCTTGAGATCGACGATCCGCCCGCCGCCGCCCTTGATCGGTTCATAGATCAAGAAAGCATCGAGAGACGCCTCCTGGGCCGCGCGGAACCGTGCTTCACTCTCCGCCAGTTGCTTTTCGGCGAGTCTGCGGTCGGTGATGTCGAGATTTGTGCCCACAACCCATTCGACCTGCCCCTGCCCATTGGTCCGGGTCGTCTCCACGGCCTGAATGACGCGCGTTTCTCTGTTGTCCTTGCGCCGCAACCGGAACTCGCGGCGATTGATCCCGCCCTGGCGAGCGTGTTCTCGCAAGAGAACCTCCTGGGCGGCCAAGTCCTCGGGCAAGACGGACGACGCCCAGATCGCGTAGTTTACGTAGCCGTCTTCCGTCTGCGGGATCCCGTAGATCCGAAACATCTGCGGGTCCCACCAAATCGCGTCGGTGGCGATGTTCCACTCCCAGATGCCGACGCCGCTCGCTTCGGTGGCCAATTGGCTGCGTTGCTGGTTGTCGCGCAGAGCCTCCTCGGCGCGTTTTCTCTTGGTGATGTCGGCGACGACGCCAGTCATCCGGACGACACGGCCCTCCTGGTCATTGATCACGGCCCCGTTTGCGTCGATCCAGTGGATGCCGCCATCCGGCCAACGGACGCGCGCTTCGAAGGATAGCCGGCCCGTCTGCTCGCTGCGTGCAAACGCCTCGCGGAACACAGGCAGATCTTCCGGCACGATTTGTCGCGCCGCGATTTCGGGCGACCACTCCGGCTGCAGCGTCTCGTAGCCGAATACTTGATCGTGGCGCAGGGACCGCGTCGCTTTCCCTGTGGCGAGGTCGATGTCCCACGCGCCCAGATCCGAAGCCTCGAGGGCGATCCGAAATCGCTCCTCGCTCTCTCGCAGCGCCGTTTCAACGCGCTTGCGCTCGGTGATATTGTTCGCCGCGCCGATGATCCCGATAATTTCATTGCGCGCGTTGCGCAGCGGCTCGGCAAAGACGTCGAAAACCTGCGGCGTCGAGCCCGCGAGACTTAGCAAGGTGACGTCTTCGCGGATGACGGCGCCCTCCAACGCCCGGCGATACAAACTGACAAGCCTGTCAGCGCTCTCTGCAGCAAAGTACTCATCAAGAGTCTTTCCGAGGATCGCAACGTCGCCAAATCCGGTTTGGGTGCCGTGCACCCAGGTGCAGCGCAAATCGCGATCAAAAGTGAAGGCGACGGTCTTGCTTAACTCCGTCGCCAGACGGAAACGCTGCTCGCTGCGTTGCAGGGCGTCCGCCGCCTTTTTCGCCTCGGTGACGTTGCGCGACACGCCGACGAGGCCCACAACCTTTCCAGCGCCGTCGTGCAGCGGCGATTTGGCGACCTGGAAGATCAAGGGCCGGTCCGCGGGCCCGAACGACTCTTCCACGGTATCCGTGCGCCCGCTCGCCATGATGCGGGCGTCGTTATCGAGCATGCGTTGAGCGAATTCCGGAACGGGAACGAGTTCGCGTGCGCTCAAGCCCAACACTTTTTTGGAATCGCCTTCGCCGAGAAGATCGAAGGTCGCTTGATTGCCAAGAATGATGCGTCCCTCGGTGTCCTTGGCCCAAACGAGATCGGGCGTTGCCTCGATCACCGTCCTCAATAGGGCGGCGCCCTTAAGGGCTTGCTCCTCGCTTCTCTTGCGCGCAGTAATGTCGGTCGCGGCGCAAGTGACGCCGATAATCTTTCCGACGTCGCCATAACGCGGTTCGACGAACAGGTCATAATATTCAAGTAGCGCGCCTGGGGGCGCCGCGGCCACTTCCTGTCGGGACGGCTGGCCGGTTTCGATCACGCTCCGCTTGATCGCCGTCAGATTGGCGGCGCAAACCGGGTCCATGATCTCCGCGTCGGTCTTCCCAATGATCTCTTCGCCCTTTAACCCAAGACGGGAATTGTACATCCACGTGTAGCGAAGCTCCAAATCCTGCTCGAACACCGAGACTCGCGAGTTCGCCAGCGCTGTCCGAAAGCGACGTTCGCTTTCCTTCAATTCTGCGGCCGAGACCTTGAGCGCTTCAATGTCGTCAAGGGCGGTCACCACCAGAGCCACGCAAGGACGGGCGTCGAAAGAAATCGGACCGGCGGAGACCCGCACGGGCGTTCGTGCGCCGCTGTCGTGGATCAACGCCATCTCGGCCGCGGTGTGCGATTCGAGCCCTGCGGCCAGCAACCCTCTTGCAAGGCCGCGCTGCGCCGGCGTCACGAGGTCGAGAAAATTCTGTCCGGCCACCTCGCGGCCGAGCATCCGCGCCAGTCCGCCGTTGCAGTACGTAATCGTATGCTCTGCATCGAGCACGGTCGCCGCGCCCGGCATGCGCTCGACAAGCTCGCGGTAGGGCTCGCTGGCGTCGCGAAGCGTATAGATGCGCGGTCCGTCGCTGGTCTCGATGACGACCGCATCGGCCTCGCCGAGGACAATAGCGTCCAGAGTCTCCTCTGCAGCCTTGCCGGTCGGCGCGAAGGAACTCAGCGGGTTGCCAAGAGTCTCGGGCCGATCGTTCATCGGTCAACTCGACAGTCCCAAACCGGCCGCAAGCGGCGCGCTATCCGACATATCGCCAATGAAAAGGCGTTTCGGAACCGGCGCGAGCTTGAGCAAGGTCGGCAGGGCGACGATCTGGTGCTCGCGCGCCGCCGCCGGATTGCGGTAGATATCCACGATTTCCAGGCTGTAGCGTCCTGTTAGCTTCGCGTCGCAAAGCTTCCGCACCGTTGCGATGGCGCGCATGGACCGGGGAGTCGCGCCGCAGACAAAAAGACAAAGTCGAAACTGGTCGGCGCATTGCTCGTCGTCGAAGGCCGCGCTCAAGTCGCCCTCCTATGATCCGGCTGGATCGAGCTCGAGCCCGACGATAACACGCTCCCTGTTCGAAAGATCACCATGATTCGCTTCAAGGGTGGGGGCAATTGTCGCACCAGGGTCGGAATCGCGACGATCTGGTCAGCTTTGGCCCGCTCCGGATGTTGCAAGAGGTCGATGATTTCGAGTTTGTACCGGCCGGCCAGGTGCTGGTCGCAAAGCCTCTTCAGGTTGGCGAGCGCTATGCGATTACGATCGATGACGACACCGACCAACACCTGCGCGAC
>NZ_JBKQOT010000593.1:0-7579 GCF_052145395.1 Roseiarcus sp. | reverse complement strand
CGCCGCATTGCTGAAGATGAGGTTTGGCGGCGCGTCGGGCGTCCAGTCGGCGATGCTGAGCCGGACGAATGTCGCCTTGGGGGCTCGCAGGCGGGCATGTGCGAGCATCGCGTCCGAAGTGTCCACGCCGGTCAGATCCGCCTCCGGAAAGCGGCGTGCCAGAAGCTCTGAACTATTGCCCGGTCCGCACCCGAGGTCATAGACGAGGCTGGCCGAGTCGAGCGGAACGCGCGCGAGCAGGTCGCGCGGCGCGCGTCCGCTCGTCCACGAACTTCATATAGAGGCTGGGGTTCCAGTCGCTCCAGGAAGGCGTCCCGATCGGAACCGGAAAAGGCATTTCTTCAGTCATTCCTCGTCCCGGCCGGCCGCCGGGCCCTCCGAATTAGATTAGTTGACTAAAATAGTCAACTAATCTTGGCGCGACCCAACTGGGTCGTCTGTTCATTCCGCCGGCAGGCCGGCCGCGGCCAGCGCAGCAGTGAGCCCATCGCAGTCGCGAAAAAGATGGACCGCGAGGCCCGCCCGTTCGGCACCGGCGACATTGCGGGCGCTGTCGTCGACGAAAAGCGTCGCCTCGGGGACGGCGGCAAGCCGCGCGAGGCATCCGAGGTAGGCCTCGGAAGGCCTCGGGTTCGGGCTTGCGGACCCCGAATTCGGCTGATACGAAGACATTCGCCCCGAAGATCGGACACAACTCGGGAAAAACGACGTCCAAGGCGCGTTTGACCAGGAGGTTGTTGTTCGTGAGGACGGCGACCTGCGCGCGCTCCGCCAGGGCGGCGGCGAGCGCCAACGTATCCGGCATCGGCGTCACCGCGGCGCGCAAGGCTTCCGCCCATTCGTTGGCCGTTAGATTTCGGCCGAGGCGCTCGCCGAAGCCCGCCAGATAGGCGTCGGCGTCCATCTGGCCCCGGTCGCCGGAATCCTCGTAGCCCGATCCCCAGATCGCTGCCTCGACCTCGGTTTGGGAGAGGCGGCAAAGGGCGGCGAGACGTGCGGCGCACACACGCCGGTCGTACCGGAACAGCACGTCGTTCATGTCGAAAAGAACGGTCGCGATCATGCTTCCGCCACACGCAAAGCGCGCGCCAATTGCGACACAAGCCATAGGACGCACTATTCCAGAGCGTAGGTTTGTCGTGTGACGGCCGTCACAGCGGCTGGCCCTGGTCCATGGTTAACCACAGCATGTTTGGAGGGCATCGCCCACAGAGGACGAACCGTTTTGAATCATAGGGACGTACTCCAATGGTGACCGCCATGAACGGAATCGAGAAGCACGCGGCGTTCTACCGCGCATATCTGGCCGATGATCGCAGCCTGGCGTCTGTCGTGGGCATCCTGATGACGGCAATCATGGTGTGGTTGCTGTTCTATCTTGTCAGCATCGTCGGCCCAGTGAGGGAACAATCAGCCGCCCGCCCCTCTCCGCGCGCGTCGGTCGCGGTTTCGGCGCCCGCCCATCGATGACCGGGCCACAAAGCTTCGACCGTCGCCATAGCCCGATGAGGTATCGCGGTCCAACCATCGGCTTCGGCATCCTTTAGGATGCCGAACGCCTCGGCAGGATGGGCCCTCGGGCGCGACTGTGCGGTATATCGCCGGCCCATGCGTTTAGCCGCATCGGGCGATTTTCTGATGCAATCTCATCCTAAGCGATCCGCCGATCGGCGGAATCCGTTGTAGGAGCAGGGTCGCCACACAGATTTTCGGCGGACGTCCCTTGCAGGCGGACCGAAGGCGCGCTCAAGTCGGCGCTGTCGGCGAGGCTGCCGTTCGGGGCAGCCAGATTCCCCGCCGTCGGAGGCGCCTTGTGATCACGATGCCGGAACCGGACCGCGCGGTGCTCGCGCGGCGCGCGGAGATCGTCGCAGCTTTGAGGCGGATCGTCCCGGGCGAGGGCGTGATCGACAAGGCCAGCGAATTGCGCGCCTTCGAGTGTGACGGGCTCACCGCCTATCGTCAGCCGCCGATGGTCGCCGTGCTTCCGGACACGACCGGGCAGGTCGTCGAGGTTCTTCGCTACTGCGCCGCGAACGGCGTCAAGGTCGTCCCGCGCGGCGCCGGGACGTCGCTGTCGGGAGGCGCCCTGCCGCTCGCCGACGGAGTCCTCCTGGGCATGGGCAAGTTCAACCGCATCCTCGAGATCGACGTCGCCAACCGCTGCGTGGTTGCTCAGCCCGGAGTCACCAATCTGGGCATCACCCACGCCGTGCAGGGGCTGGGGCTCTATTACGCGCCCGATCCGTCGAGCCAGATCGCCTGCACCATCGGCGGCAATGTCGCCGAGAATTCCGGCGGTGTGCATTGCCTGAAATACGGCCTGACGACCAACAATGTGATTGGGATCGAGCTCGTGACAATCGACGGTGAGATCCTGCGTCTCGGAGGGAAGCACTTCGACGCATCCGGCTTCGACCTGCTCGGCGTGACCGTCGGGTCGGAAGGCATGCTCGGCGTGGTGACCGAGGTCACCGTGCGCATCCTGCCGAAGCCGCTTGGGGCGCGGGCGCTTCTGATCGGCTTCTCCTCGGTGGAGAGCGCCGGCGATTGCGTCGCCGGGGTGATCGGCGCCGGGATCATCCCCGGGGGCATGGAGATCATGGACCGGCTTGCCGTTGAGGCGGCCGAGGCCTTCGTCCACGCCCGTTATCCGCTCGACGCCGCGGCCCTGATGATCGTCGAGCTCGACGGCTGCGAGGCGGAGGTCGATCACCTCGTCGCCGAGGTCGAGGCGATTGCGCTGCAGAACGGCGCCACGAGCTGCCGGTCGAGCCGGTCGGAAGAGGAGCGGCTCTTGTTCTGGGCGGGACGGAAGGCGGCGTTCCCCGCGGTCGGGCGGATCTCGCCGGACTACTACTGCATGGACGGCACGATTCCGCGACGGGAGATCGGCCGTGTGCTGCGCCGCATCCAGCAGATGGAGGGCGAGCATGGGCTACGCTGCGCCAACGTTTTTCACGCTGGCGACGGCAACCTGCATCCGCTGGTCCTCTACGACGCCAACCGGCCCGGAGAGCTGGACAGGGCGGAAGCGTTCGGCGCCGACATTTTGCGGCTCTGCGTCGAGGTGGGCGGCGTGCTGACGGGCGAGCACGGCGTTGGAGTCGAGAAGCGCGATCTCATGGGGACCATGTTCACCGAGCTCGACCTCAACCAGCAGCAGCGCCTGAAATGCGCCTTCGACTCGGAGAGCCTTCTCAACCCGGGAAAAGTGTTCCCGCAGCTCTGCCGCTGCGCGGAGCTCGGCCGCATGCATGTCCATGCCGGCCAGCTCCGCTTTCCCGATCTTCCGCGTTTCTGACCGGAGCGAGTCGATGTCGACCCTGCAGCCGTCTGACGCGCGGGAGACCGCGGAGATCGTCGCCTGGGCCGCGGCGGAGGGGCGCTCGCTCGAGATCGTCGCGGGGGGCACGAAGCGCGCGCTCGGCCGTCCCGTGAAGCCAGAGCACGTCCTCGACCTGTCGCGGCTCGCGGGCATCGTCGCCTACGAGCCCGCCGAGCTGGTGCTGACCGCCGGGCCGGGCGAGCCGCTCGCCACGATCGCCGCCGCGCTTGCCGCCAAGGGGCAGATGCTGGCGTTCGAGCCGCCGGACTGGCGATCGCTGCTCGGCAGTTCGGGCGAGCCGACGCTCGGCGGCGCCATCGCGTGCAACCTCGCCGGATCCCGCCGGGTGCGCGCCGGATCGGCGCGGGACTACCTCCTCGGCTTTTCCGCCGTAAACGGATTTGGCGAGACCTGGAAGGCCGGCGGCAAGGTGGTCAAGAACGTCACCGGCTACGACCTGGCGAAGCTCCAGGCCGGCGCCTACGGTACGTTGTCGGCGCTGACCGAAGTCACCGTCAAAGTGACGCCCAAGCCGGAGACGTCTTGCACCCTGGTTCTACACGGCCTCGCCGACGAGGTTGCGATTCCTATGCTTGCCCAGGCGTTGAACTCACCCTTCGAGGTTTCGGGCGCCGCGCATCTGCCCGCCGCCGCGGCGCGACGATCCCGCGTCGGCGGCGTTTCGGTGGGTCTCGCAGCGGCCACCTTGCTGCGGCTCGAGGGTCCCCGGCCGTCGGTCGCCTATCGCGCCGACGCCCTCGAAGCGCTGCTCGGCCGCGGCGCTCGGCTCGACGACTGGGAAACCGAAGTCTTCTGGGCGGAGTTGGGCTCGGTCCGGCCACTCCTCGCGCCGGGCGCCCGGATCGTCTGGCGGCTCTGCCCGACGCCGAGCCGAGCCGCCTCGCTCGCGCAGGCGTGCCTGACGGCGCTGCGGTCGGCTGAAGTCGTGTTCGACTGGGGCGGCGGCCTCGTCTGGCTGTGCCTCGACGAAGGCGAGGCCGGCGCCGACGGGGCCGCATCGGTCGTCAGGCCCGCGATGAAGAGCGCCGGAGGGCACGCGACGCTGATCGCGGCGCCAGAGGCTGTGCGCGGCTCGACACCGGTGTTCGAGCCTTTGGAGAGCGCGGTCGCCAGGCTCAGCGCGCGGGTGAAGAGCGGCTTCGATCCCCGCCACATCCTCAATCCCGGGCGCATGCAAGAGGGCTGGTGACGGCGATGCAGACGACCTTCACCGCAGCCCAGCTCGCCGATCCCGAAACGAGCGCGTCGGAGAAGATCCTGCGCGCCTGCGTGCACTGCGGCTTCTGCACCGCCACATGTCCGACCTATGTTCTGCTCGGCGACGAACTCGACAGCCCGCGAGGCCGCATCTATTTGATCAAGGACCTGCTCGAGAACGACCAGCCGCCGACGCCGGAGGTCGTCAAGCACCTCGATCGTTGCCTGTCGTGCCTGTCGTGCATGTCCACCTGCCCCTCGGGCGTGAACTACATGCACCTCGTCGATCACGCACGCCATCGCGTCGAGGCGACTTTCGAACGGCCTTGGTTCGACCGCGCGATGTGGCGCACATTCGGGATCGTGCTGCCGCGGCCGGGCCTCTTCCGGGCGGCGATGCGGGCTTCTCGTATAGCGAAGCCGTTCGCGCGGCTCCTGTCGGCGCGGATGCGGGCCGCGCTTGCGCTTGTGCCCACGGCGCTGCCGAAGCCGTCACGCTTCGATCGGCCGCAGGTTTTCCCCAGCGTGGGGACGCGCAAACGGCGCGTCGCGCTGCTCAGTGGTTGCGCGCAGCAGGTCCTGGCCCCCTCGATCAACGAAGCGACGATCAGGCTTCTCACCCGCCACGGTTGCGACGTCGTCGTCGCGGCCGGCGCCGGATGCTGCGGCGCGCTGACCCACCATCTCGGGCAGGATGCACGAGCTTTCGCCCGCGCCAATATCCTTGCTTGGGCGCAGGAGATCGAGCGCGGGGGGCTCGATGCGATCGTGGTCAACGCCTCCGGCTGCGGCACGATGGTGAAGGACTACGGCTTCATGTTCCGCAGCGATTCTGAACTTTCGGCGCTGGCGGCCTCAGTTTCGGCGCTGGCGCGCGACGTCGCCGAGCTGATGAGCGAGATCGGCCTTCAGGCGCCGTCGAACCCGACCGGCCGGCGGGTCGCCTATCACAGCGCCTGTTCGCTGCAGCACGGACAGCGCGTTCTCGACGAGCCGAAAGCGCTGCTCAGGGCGGCGGGTTTCATCGTGCTCGACCCGCCGGAGGGGCATTTGTGCTGCGGCTCGGCCGGGACTTACAATCTCCTTCAGCCCGAGCTGGCGGCCCGGCTGCGCGACCGCAAGGTCGCAAACCTCGACAGCGTTTCGCCGGATCTCGTCGCCGCCGGCAATATCGGCTGCCTCACGCAGATTGCGAGCGCGTCGACCCTCCCCGTCGTCCACACGGTGGAGCTTCTCGACTGGGCGACCGGGGGTCCGAGGCCGTCGGCCCTCCCGGCCTGACGGCCGCCCGCGCGCCGTCTCTTGCTTATTTGTAGGCTGCGCCCGCCGTCGCGATGCTGGCCGCGGCGCCGATGGTCGAGAACCCGCCGCCGATGATCGCGAACACTTTCTGCACTTCGGTGGAGGGCGAATTCGACACGTAGATGAGGTCGCGATTGGCGATGCGGAAGCTCTGCTCCAGGAACAGGCTGTTCGGATCGGTCAGGTTCAAGCGGTAGACGACCGGCGTCAGGCGGCCCGGCCGCACGAGCGGGCTCGTCGGATCGAGCTGACGCGCGACCGACTCGAGTTCATAGCGGAAGACGAAGACGCCGCGTAGCGATTGTCCTGCAGGCCGCCCGATTTCGCCAGAGCTTCTGCGAGCGAGATCCCGTCGGCGTCGAACGGGATCTCGGCGTTCTGACCGGTCGCGCCGTAGGCGATGAACTTCTGCGGATCTCGCACCAAAGTCAGGTCGTCGCCGGGATGCAGGTAGATGTTCTCGTGCGGGTTGTTGACGATCGTGATGAGCGGAATGCGCGAGGTCCTCGACCCGCGCGACAATTCGACGAACGTTTCGTTGATCGGCGCGCGCACCCCCCCGGCCGAGGCGAGAACGTCGAGCAGGCGGTCGCCCTTGACCGACAGCGGCACGCGCGCGCCCGCCGCGACCTCGCCGCCGACGCTGACCGAATCGCCAGCGGTTTTCACGACGTTGACCAGAACCTGCGGCTGGATCGCCTTGCCTTCCAGCGCGTGCTCGATCTGGTCCTGAACCGCCCGCGTCGTCCGGCCCGCGACACGGACCCGTCCGGCATACGGTACGGTAATGCCGCCGTCCCGACCGACGACCTGTTCCGGAATGGTCGCGCTGTTCGAACCTGTGCTGACCCTGTCGGCGATCACCGGCGCGGAGAACAGGCCGCCCGAAGCCGCCTCCCAGATCGTTACGGTTACGGAGTCGCCGACGCCGATCACCGGTTCGGACGAGACCCTGCGGTCGCCGAACTCGGCGGAGAAGCTTCCGTATCCTCGCCGCCTGAGCGCCTCGACGGTCGCGGGCGCGATATCGACGACGAGATAGCGCTGGTCCTGGTCGGACAAGGCCTGCTGCGCGGTGATGTCGCTCGCGCTTGGGCCTGAATCAGGCAGGGACGAGCAACCCGCCAGGGCGGCGAGCGCAACCGCGCCCACCGGGCCCGAAAAACGAAACTTACGCGGCAGCCGCATACGTCGCCCCAACCAGCCAACCACATCTATCAACAGGGCCTCAGTCTGGCTACGTTCCGGCGACGCGCCAGCCATGTCGCCGCCAAGGTGTTGCCAAAATGTCACCTTCAAAGTCAGCGGCTGTTTCATGAACATGGATGCGGTATCGTCGGCCGCGCAGGACGAGCTTCTCAAGATCAACGCCGAGTGACTCGCCCAGCGCTTGAAATCGGGTGCCGGAATCACAGAGATTCTTTCGAACCGGACCCTGCGCCTGAACTTGATCTCTCCGTCACGATACACGATCGGTACTTCATTTGCTCGAGACGGCGTCCGGCCGCTCAGTTTGACATGGCGGCGGAATTTCAGTCAAAAGGGGGTCGTCATTCGTTCCCGATGCCGAGGAGTGCGCGTTCGCGGCTGACGCCATTTCGAGTTGGACCTCTCTGGATTTGTGCGGCATTATGTAGCAACCTCCACCACCAGTATATTTGCGATGGAGAACATGTCGTCTACTATCATGGTCTATAGGTATTCCAGGAGCACTCGTTAATGGGCGAACCG